>NZ_JBFTNT010000005.1:0-73572 GCF_056397585.1 Pedobacter sp. 05L430
AATAAACAAGGCTATAAGACCTCAAAACGAAGGTTCGCAATGGAGGTGAGAGACTTAGCTATAGCCTTGATTGTGGTGCAGTGTGGCGGTGACCCTGGTCTGTTTTTCAAAACATAAAAAATGGCCGGAATTTCTTCCGACCATTCGTGCATAAATGCGCCCCTTTTTTATGGATTAAATTTTTAAACAATCTCTGCTCCAAGTACGTCCTTAGAATAGGTTTTTAAATATTTCTTTAAAATCTGACGGGCAACGTGTATTCTTGTTTTTACTGTACCAATTGGAATATTCAGCATTTCAGCAATTTCATGGTATTTATACCCCTCAAAATACTTAACAAATGGAATATGATACTCCGGTTGCAAAGTAGCCAAAGCTTTATTAATRTCGCCTATTACAAACTTACTGTCGCTGGTATTTCTAGAAGCGCTGTAATGAAGATTTGCCGAAGAAATATCATCCGATTTCGTAATTAATGCGTTTGTTTTTACCAAACGGCGATAATTATTAATAAAGGTGTTTTTCATAATGGTAAACAACCATCCTTTAAGATTTGTTCCTTCTTTAAACTTACTATAGTAAGTTACAGCCTTCAACATAGTATCCTGCACCAAGTCGTTTGCATCTTCAATATCTTTTGTAAAATTTAAAGCGAATGACTGTAAAGAGACCGAGTGGTCATTTAATTTGAGGTT
This sequence comes from Pedobacter sp. 05L430, assembly GCF_056397585.1. Lineage (NCBI taxonomy): Bacteria > Pseudomonadati > Bacteroidota > Sphingobacteriia > Sphingobacteriales > Sphingobacteriaceae > Pedobacter > Pedobacter sp. 05L430. The sequence goes on from NZ_JBFTNT010000005.1 coordinate 696, forward strand.
GAATTCATTTTTTGTCATAATGTTTTAAGTTTTGGGTTAAAAAAGCAAACAAACAGAGTTTTATGAGTGGCGCTCACCAGTTTGTTTAATCTTACTCTCCAAAACATATACAACATATGTACCAAAAAATAGATATCCATGTTATGAAATTAATTTTCGATGCCTACAGTATCGAATGGAACGTTGTCACAGAATATTTACTTCTCTTTCTAATTGAACGCCAAACTTGGCATTCACATCATTTATAATTTGTTCTGAAAAACTATACACTTCCGTCCCGGTAGCAGCGCCATGATTAACCAAAACCAATGCCTGATTCTTCCATGTTCCTGTTTGTCCTACAACAATCCCCTTAAATCCACATTGTTCTATTAACCAGCCTGCTGCAAGTTTTATTTTACCATCTGGAGCCGGATAATGAACCACATTCGGATGTTCAGATTTAACTTTTTCAAATTCAACCCAGGTAATAACCGGGTTTTTAAAGAAGCTTCCGGCATTACCAATTGTAGAAGGATCAGGCAGCTTGGCAACCCTTATTTCAGAAACAACATTTGAAATATCTGCAATTGTGGGAACAGCAATGCCTTTACGATTTAACTCTTCCTGTATAGCTCCATATTGGGTATTAATCTTTGCAGATTTAGTTAATCTAAAACTAACAGATGTAATTATATACTGACCTTTCAGTTCATTTTTAAAAACACTATCTCTATATCCAAAATGACAATCTTCAAAATTGAAGATCCTCTTTTCAGAGGTAGTTATTTCATAAGCCACACAAGATTTAAAAACATCTTTTAACTCTACTCCGTAAGCACCTATGTTTTGTATCGGCGATGCTCCCACAGTTCCCGGAATAAGGCTAAGGTTTTCTATACCAGCAAAACCATTTAAAACACAGTACTTTACAAGATCATTCCAAACTACTCCTGCCCCAGCTGTCACAATAATATCATCCCCCTCTTCAACACTTGAAATCCCCGGTATACTAATTTTAACCACCAGGCCATTAAAATCTTTTGTAAACAATACATTGCTCCCCCCACCTAAAACCAATAAATTCTGCTGCTTAATAAGCTCCGATTTCAATACATCCTTAAGGTCTTGTTCAGAAAGGATTTCGGCAAAATAGTTTGCATCTACAGATATACTAAATGTATTGTAAGGTTTTAATGATTTATTCTTTTGCACGTCCAACATACAGGTTTCAACAGATTAAGTAAACACTACAAATGTAATTGATAAGCCCTGTAATAAACATGTTAAAATCAATATTTAAAAATTTTGACTATTTTTCATGAAATTTTACCGCAACAGGCACATTATACGATTATAGGGCGTTGAGGTAAGTTCAAGAACAGTAAGGGAGAACACTAATATTTGTATGGAAAATCAGGATAAGAAAAGAATTTTAATTATTGAAGCTGCGTTAAAAAGGTTTGCTCATTATGGATTATCAAAAACCACAATGACAGAAATTGCCAAAGACATTTCTTTTTCAAAAGCTCTTCTTTATTATTATTTTCCTGATAAGTTAAGCTTGTACGTAAGCTCTATCGAACACCTTATGCAAATCATGAGCAGAGACCTTGTTAAGTCTATTGATAAAACCACAACTGCTACCGAGGGTGTCCTTAAATTACTTCAAAAACGTCAGGGTTACATTCAGAAATACTATAATTTATTTGAGTCGAACCAGRTAATCAGCACAGAACTACCAGAAGGTCTTTATGAAAAATTCCAAAGGGCCCGAACCTTCGAGGCAATTATCATCGGCTCTCTTTTTAGCAGAGGAATAGCGAGCGGTGAATTAGCGATGGAAGATCCTAAATTAGCTACTGATATATTTATCGATGCACTGTCGGGAATCCACTTTAATATTCTGAGCAGAGATAAAATTATGTTCCCCGGAAAAGAACAGTTCAAGCAAATTTTTGCAAAAGAGAAAATGCTTGCAGAGATTTTCCTGGCTGGTTTAAAGGCCAAATAACCTGATAACCTCCATCTTCACATCACAATTCTTACATCTGTAAAAGACTGTCAACCACAGCTTTCTTTATAGACCATCCTCTTTTTGTCATCATTTTGTCAGTTTAATGAGATTTTAACGCTAAAATTCTTCAAGTAAAATAATGGCAGTATTTTTGACTGTTGAATTAAAAAAGTCAAAAAGTAGAAAAGTAAAATGGTAGAAATTGATAAAAAAAGGGATGCTATAATTGAGGGGGCTATTAAACGTTTTATTCACTATGGTATTAACAAAACCACGATGAATGAGATCGCTGAGGATCTATCAGTATCAAAACCTTCATTATACTATTATTTCCCAGATAAAAACAGTTTGGTATTTGGTGTTATTGATAAGATATTCTCTGATTATTTTGAAATTATCGAAAAAGACAAATCAACCGAGATGTCTATTGAAGAACGCTTAACTGGCTTTATTGAAGTTAAACACCGCTTCTTTCAGAAGTACTATATGCTTCACTTATCTGGAGGCAGCCCGGATTCATCCTTAAATTCTGATGAATTAAGAGAACATTTCATGAAAATGAAATTGAAAAATGAACATTTCCATGCCGATATCTTCAGAGCAGCAATGGACAGAGGGGAACTTGCCAAAGACGATGCTGACAAAATTGCAGAATTGTATCTTGAGAGTTTAGCAGGAATAACCTCTCTATGTATTTTACATGGCAACAAGGAGCTGTTCCCAAGTAAAAAAGAAATGAAGGCAATGCTTGAAAAACAAATAAACCTCTCGAATATCTTCCTTAAAGGATTAAAATAAACAGACGACTAATTATATTATATGAACACTATTATTAAACAGATAAAAACAATCCCACTATTATTACTGGGTTTGGTATTATCAAATACGGTTAGTGCACAACAAACGCTTAGCTTAAAAGATGCGTTAAATTACGCCATCCAGAATAGCGCAAATGTGCGAAAAGCAAAACTTGATATTGATGGGGGAAAATATAAAACCCAGGAAGTTAGGGCTCAGGCTTTACCACAAATTACAGGTAATACAGGCTTAACTTACAATCCTATAATCGGCCAGCAGGTGGTTGATTTTGGAGGACAATTACAGACGCTTAAATTCGGTCAAAAATGGAATTCATCTGCGGGAGTCCAACTTTCACAACAACTATTCAATCAACAGGTTTTTACAGGCTTACAGGCTGCAAGATCCAGTGAGGAGTATTATAATCTTACTGCCCAGCTTACAGAAGAGCAGTTAATAGAATTAGTTGCAGGCAATTATTATCAGGTGTTGGTAAACAGACAGCAAATGAATGTAATCGACACCAACATTAAGAATGTAAAAGTTATTGAAAATATCATTTCCAATCAGCACAAAAATGGTTTGGCTAAAAAAATTGACGTTGATCGTATCAAGGTTAACCTTACCAATTTGGAAACACAGCGTTCGCAAACTTTAAATGCTATTACACAATTGGAAAACCAGTTGAAATTTTCAATGGGAATGCCAGTAAGCACCAGCATTACATTGCCTAAAACAGAACTTACTGAAGTAACCCAATTACCTGAACTTGCAGATTCTATTTCTTTAGACAACAGAACAGAAATTAAACTTTTGGATATTCAGGACAAACTTTTATCGCTGCAGCGTAAGGCTTACGTAGCAGAGTATTATCCTAACTTATCTTTAAGTGGAAACTACACTTACTCCAGTCAAAATCAAGGTTTCGACTTCTTAAAGACAAGCAGTAAGGCTATTGGTTATGGTTCCTCAGCTGTGGGTCTAACCTTAAAAATACCAATTTTCAACGGATTCCTGACTCGTTCAAAGGTACGCCAGGCCGACGTAGATATTAAGAAAGCAAAAGAGGACAGAAGAGAGTCAACAAACTCATTAAACTTGGCTTATGAGAATGCTAAAATTCAGTTGCGCAATAACTTAAACACAATTAATGCACAAAAGAAAAATGCAGAACTGGCAGATGAGATTTACAGAAGTACGCAAAACAATTACAACAATGGTTTGGCGAACCTAACTGATCTACTGGACACAGAAAATTCACTTACTGAAGCTCAAAACAGCTACATCCAGGCGCTATTGAATTACAAAATAGCCGAAATACAATTAATCAAATCGAACGGAAATATTAAATCGCTAGCAAAATAGAAATGAAAAGAGTAATTATTATAATTGTTATAATCGTTGTCGCCCTTGGCGCAATAGCTTATGTTTTAAGCAACAATAAGAAGAAAAACGAAGCAAAAACAGCCTTTATTGCAGAAGGCGGTGGTGCTGTTGCTGTTCGAATTGCAAATGTAGATAAGAAAGTAGTTGATCTGGATTTTGCTGCCAATGGAAACTTTGTGCCTAAACAAGAATTAAACTTCCTTTCAGAAAATGCTGGCAGGGTAAGCAAAATTTATGTTGATGAAGGTGATCGCGTAACCAAAGGACAAATTCTAGCTCGTGTTGACGCTGAAATTATCAATACCGACAAAGAAACTGCAGAAGCAAACTATCAAAATGCATTGAGAGATGAGGCCAGATACAAGAGTTCTTACGAAACTGGTGGTGTAACACAACAGCAGTTAGATCAGGCTAAATTAACAACTCAAAACGCAAAATTACGCCTGCAAGCTTCACAGCGCAAAGTAAGCGATGCAAATCTTAAATCGCCTATCAATGGTATAATTAATAAAAGATACATTGAAGTTGGAGCGTTTGTAAACACACAAGGAACTCAGTTATTTGAAATTGTAGATGTTTCTAAATTAAAGTTAAGAGTAAACGTTAACGAATCACAAGTTGCTAATCTAAAAATCGGTGATAAAATTGACATCAAATCTTCTGTTTTCCCAACAGAAAAATTCAATGGCAAGGTTACATTCATTGCAGCAAAAGCTGATGCGACTTTAAACTTCCCGATTGAAATTGAAGTAGACAACAATACCAAAAACAGCCTAAAAGCAGGTATGTATGGAACAGCGGTATTTAACTTCCCTAAGCAAGCGCCAAGCATTTTAATCCCGCGTACTTCTTTTGTGGGTAGTGTAAGTAKCAACCAGGTATTTATGTTAGATAAATCAAATAACACTTCTAAAATTCGTAAAGTAGTTGCTGGCCGTATTTTAGGTGATTTTGTTGAAATCCTTGACGGACTAAACGAAGGAGAAACTGTAATTACAAGCGGACAGATTAACTTGGCTGAAGGTACTCCTGTCAGCATAGTAAAATAGGTCAATCCCGGCAGTTAATGATCGCGATATGCCAGTCGCAATACGCAATAAAAAAAGAAAATGAAGATAACAGACATATCGATAAAAAGGCCCTCCCTGGTAATTGTAGTATTTACTGCACTTACTCTATTAGGGCTATTAAGTTACTTTTCGTTGGGCTATGAGTTATTACCAAAATTCTCAAACAACGTAGTATCTATTTCAACCATTTATCCTGGAGCTTCACCCGCTGAGGTAGAAAATACCGTAACTAAGAAAATTGAGGATGCGGTATCATCAATGGAAAATATCAAAAAAATAAACTCGGTATCATTTGAGAGTTTATCAACAGTTACGATTACTTTAACTGATGCAGCCAACATTGATATTTCATTAAATGATGCTCAACGTAAGGTAAATGCCATCCTTTCAGATTTACCTGAGGATGTGAAAACACCCTCATTAAGTAAATTCTCATTAGATGATTTACCGGTTATCACCATGTCGGCCTCTGCAGATATGGATGATATTAGCTTTTATGATTTAATTGACCAAAGGATTGCTCCGGTTATTTCCAGAGTAAGCGGGATTGCTCAGGTTAACCTAATTGGTGGATCTGAAAGAGAAATCCAGGTTTCTTTAGATGCAGATAAATTACAGGGCTATAATCTTTCTGTGCCTCAGGTACAACAAATGATTTTAAGCTCAAACTTAGACTTCCCTACCGGAAGTGTTAAAACAGAGAATCAGGATGTTTTGATCCGTTTATCTGGAAAATACAGAAACCTTGAGGAGTTAAGAAACCTTGTTTTAACAACATCAAAAGCTGGCGCTCAAATTCGTTTGGGTGACGTTGCCGATGTACAAGATTCTCAAAAAGAAACCGAAAAGCTTGCTCGTATTGATAGAAAAGGTGCTATTGCCATCCAAATTATTAAACAGAGTGATGCAAATGCGGTAGAAGTAAGTAAAGGTGTACATAAAATTATAGAGAAATTAAAAGTAGAATACGCCGCTAATAAACTCAACATTAAAATTGTTAACGACAGCTCCATCTTCACTTTAGAATCTGCAGATGCCGTTATTCACGATTTAATTCTGGCAGTTGTACTGGTAGCATTTGTAATGCTATTCTTCCTGCATAGTTTACGTAATGCATTAATTGTAATGGTATCCATTCCGGCATCATTAATTGCAACATTTATTGGTATAAGTTTATTTGGCTTTACCTTGAACCTGATGTCATTATTAGGTTTGTCGCTCGTGGTAGGTATCCTTGTGGATGACGCGATTGTGGTTCTGGAAAACATCCAGCGACACATGGAGATGGGTAAAAATAAAGTAAGAGCAGCTTCTGATGCGACAAGAGAAATTGGTTTTACAGTTGTATCCATTACCCTGGTAATTGTGGTTGTGTTTTTCCCTATCGCCATTAGTACAGGTCTTGTGTCGAACATTCTACGTCAGTTCTGTGTGGTTGTAATTATTGCAACATTACTTTCGTTGGTTGCTTCATTTACCATTGTACCTCTCCTTTTCTCTAGATACGGTAAATTAGAACATATTGAAGGCAAAAACATATTTGGCCGTTTTATCCTTTGGTTTGAAAAACAATTAAAAAAATTCACATTATGGGTTACAAACATCTTGACCTGGTCGTTAAATCATAAAAGACGCACCATCGCAGCCGTTGTGGTACTGTTTGTAGGGGCAATGTGGTTAGCTGGAGCTGGTTTTATTGGTTCTGAGTTTTTCCCTAAATCTGATAAAGGTGAGTTTTTAATTCAAATTGAATTGCCAAAAGATGCACCTCTGGAACAAACTAACTTTTACACACAAAAAGCGGAAGCATTTTTGGACAAACAGCCGGAAATTACTCAGCTAATTACTACTGTTGGTCAAGCCAGTGGAGATTTCGGTGGAACTCAGGCAACAGCCTATAAATCGGAGATCAATGTAAAGCTGGTTGAGCGTAATGAGCGCGAGGGTGTCTCGTCAGACATTTTCGCAACCAAAATGAGCCGTGCACTTGCTAAAGAATTGGTAGGTGCTAAGGTTAAAACTGTACCAATTAGTATTTTGGGTATTGCAGAAAATGCTCCGATACAATTAGTAGTAATGGGTTCTGACCTGGATAGTGCATTAAAATATGCAGAAGGTGCCCAAAAAGTACTTGCAACGATCCCAGGTGCAACGGAGATCAAATTATCTGTAGAAAAAGGAACTCCCGAAATTAACGTTCAGGTTGATCGTGATAAAATGTCGGCTTTGGGCTTAACATTGCAAACGGTAGGTTCTACCATGCAAACTGCCTTTGCTGGCAACACAGATGGTAAATACAGAAAAGGTGAATACGAATATGACATTAATATCCAATACCAGGATTTCAACAGAAAAAATGTTGACGATGTACGTAACCTTATCTTTGTAAACGCTAATGGCGAGCAAATTAAACTCTCGYAGTTTGCATCAATTACCGAAGGTTCCGGACCAAGTCAGTTAGAGCGTTTAAATAAATCGACCTCAGTATCTGTTAAAGCACAATCTATTGGTAGACCTACAGGAACTGTTGTTGCTGAATTTCAGACAAAACTGGAACAAATGCAAAAAAATGGAAAGTTAAAAGCCCCTATAGGTGTAAGTTATGCATGGGCAGGAGACCAGGAGAATCAGTCCGAAGGCTTTGGTACCCTGGGTATTGCCTTACTCGCTTCTGTTATTCTAGTTTATTTAATTATGGTGGCGCTATATGATAGTTTTGTTTATCCTTTAGTGGTAATGTTCTCTCTCCCACTTGCGTTAATCGGTGCCTTTCTGGCGCTTGCTTTAACAAATAACTCTATCGGTATTTTCACCATTTTAGGTTTAATTATGCTAATGGGTTTGGTGGCGAAGAATGCGATTATACTAGTCGATTTTACCAATCACATGAAAGCAGAGGGAAAGTCTACAATAGAAGCATTAATTTTAGCTAACCATGCACGTTTGCGTCCAATTTTAATGACAACCATAGCCATGATCTTTGGTATGCTTCCAATTGCCCTTGCAAGTGGTGCCGGTGCGGAATGGAAAAATGGACTGGCCTGGGTTATTGTAGGTGGTTTAACCAGTTCGTTATTTTTAACATTAATTGTTGTACCGGTTGTTTACCTGATTTTTGATATGATGTTAGATAAATTAGGCTTTAACAAAAAAGGCAAAACAATAGACGAATTATTGGAAGAGCCATACGAACATAAAGATGTTCTGGAATATGACCTTGCAGAGTAGTATTTCAAATAGATAATAATAAAAAGAGGAACCCTGAAAAGTTCCTCTTTTTGTTTTAATAATTAAAAACAATTATAATTGTTTTGTTGTATTTACAGGGAATATGTTGAAACACATGATATTACTGCTGCTGTTATGCGGCTTTTCATTCGGGATAAAAGCACAGCATCCTCCTGTTTTTGAGGGAATGTTGACTGATACAAGTACTATTGCATTAAATGATTTAAACATCAATCTTGTAAAATATAGTTATGGGAAACCAAAGATCAGTTTCCTTGCTATACATGATGATGAAGATACTGGAGTAAAAGCAGCTTTTGAATACATACAATTTAATGGGGGCAACATCATTGATTGCCAGTATGGCGGTGTAAGGAATTTTAAATTCGCAAAGGATGGCTTTAATTTCCAAACAGATCCTAACAGCATTTATACGCAGGAAGGCATTATTATGGGCCTTGAAAAGTACGGAAATGTAGATAATGATGAAGTTCTAATGCAACTAGAACGAACCGGCAAGCTGATTCTCGACTTTTACAATCCTAAAAAACTTGGGTACATTTTCACCTTACATAATAATGGAGATGGTGCGTTTGGTATTTCGTCGTATCTAGAGGGCTATGAGCTAGAAAGCGCTGCAGATTCTGTGTACATCAATTTCGAAATGGATAATGATGATCTGATTCTAGTAACCGACTTAAAATTATTTAATCGCTTAAAGCAAGAAAAGGTAAATGTAATACTCCAATCTCCAGAAGCACCTGATGATGGTTCTTTATCCGTTTATGCTATGAGTAAAAATATTCCTTACATAAATGTAGAAGTACAGCACGGCCATCAGGAAGAAAATTTAAGACTTATTGAAATAGCCATAAAGGTCTTATACGAAACCTATCCAGCTTTAAAAGCAAAGGCCTTAGAATAATCTAAGGCCTTTGCTTTTATAATATGTCATTGCAATTAAATATGTATTGCTCTGTTTTCTGTAGCTGCCATAGCCGCTTCTTTAAGGGCTTCGGTGTATGTTGGGTGTGCGTGACAAATTCTTGCAATATCCTCAGCAGAAGCACGGAATTCCATCGCAACCACCGCTTCAGCAATCATATCAGCAGCACGAGGGCCAATCATATGAACCCCAAGAATCTCGTCGGTTTTAGCATCCGCTAATACTTTCACAAAACCATCAGTATCCATACTTGCTTTAGCTCTTCCACTTGCTTTAAAAGGGAATGAACCTGCTTTATATTGAACACCTTTTTCTTTTAATTGCTCTTCAGTATAACCTACAGATGCAACCTCAGGCCATGTATAAACAACACCAGGGATAAGGTTATAGTTGATATGTGGTTTTTGTCCGGCTAATCTCTCTGCTACATAAACGCCTTCATCTTCTGCTTTATGCGCAAGCATAGCGCCTTTAATTACATCGCCGATGGCATATACTCCAGGTACCGAAGTTTCAAGATGCTCGTTAACTGGAATTTTATTTCCTCTCTCTTCAGTAGTGATGCCAATGTTTTCTAAACCTAAGCCAGCAGTATAAGCGGTACGTCCTACAGCAACAATGCAGTAATCAGCCTCAAGTTTCACTTGTTCGCCTTTAGCATTATCAGCCGTTACAGTAACTTTTTTGCCCTTTGTAGTTGCACCGGTAACTTTATGGCCCATGTAAAACTCCATCCCTAAAGATTTCTTTAACACCCGTTGTAGTTCTTTGCCCAAACCAGCATCCATAGTACCAATAATAGATGGCATAAACTCAACAACTGATACTTTAGTACCCAAACGAGCATATACAGAACCTAACTCCAAACCAATTACCCCACCACCAATAACAATCATTTGTTTAGGCACTTCAGTAATGGTCAAAGCTTCAGTTGAAGTAATGATGCGTTTTTTATCTACAGGTAAAAATGGAAGAGCTGTTGGTTTAGATCCCGATGCGATAATTACATTTTTAGCAGTTATCGTCTCAGATTTACCATCAGCATTGGTAATTTTTATGGTATTCTTATCAACAAATGAACCTACACCTTCAAATGTGTCAATTTTATTTTTCTTGAAAAGATATTGAATCCCTGCAGTATTTTGAGCAACCACATCATTCTTGCGCGCAATCATCTGAGGCATGTCAACCTTTAAATCTTTAAGATCAATACCATGGGTTTTAAAAGTATGAGCAGCATTATGATAATGCTCTGAAGAATCCAACAATGCTTTAGATGGAATGCAACCAACATTTAAGCAGGTTCCACCAAAAGTTTTATATTTTTCTATAACTGCCGTTTTTAGGCCTAATTGGGCACATCTTATTGCTCCAACATAACCGCCCGGGCCCGAGCCAATTACAACTACATCGTATTGCATATTAAAGGTTTTTTTTATTAAACAAAGTTAGTAAACCTGAGGCAAAATCTGACACTTATTAGCCTAAAACATTTCCATTTACTATATTTACTATTTATAACTTATTAACCCATAATGGCCCGTATTAAATTCCTTTGGCTTGTTGCTATCCACATTTTTACATTTTCAGCTGTTTTTGCACAGCAATCCGATTCGGCATATGTAAAAGAAAATTACACTAAGATTGAACGTAGTATTACCATGAGAGATGGTGTCAAATTATTTACTTCAATCTATATCCCAAAAGATAAGACAAAAAAGTACCCTTTTCTAATTAATAGAACCCCATACACTGTTGCACCTTACGGAGCAGACAAATACAAAACCAGTTTGGGCAACTTCCCTGCAATGATGAGAGAAGGATTCATATTCGTTTATCAGGATGTGAGAGGCAAGTGGATGAGTGAGGGTACGTTCGATGATATAAGACCACAGGTAGCCAACAAAAAAACTAAAAAAGACATTGATGAGAGCACTGATACCTACGATACCATTGATTGGCTTATAAAAAATATAGAAAACAATAATGGCACAGCTGGTATCTACGGCATTTCTTATCCAGGATTTTACTCTACCACATCTTTACCGGGAGCACATCCTGCTTTAAAGGCTGTTTCTCCACAGGCCCCTGTTACCGATTGGTTCCGTGGCGACGATTTTCACCACAATGGAAGTCTGTTTTTAATGGACGCGTTCAGTTTTATGAGCACATTCGGTGTTCCAAGACCGCAGCCCATCACTCCAGACAAAGGACCTAAAGGTTTCGAATTTCCAATACAAGACAACTATCGTTTTTACCTGGAAGCCGGATCAGTTAAAAACTTAAAAGATAAATACTTTGCCGATAGCATTAAATTCTGGAATGACTTATTTGCCCATCCTAATCTGGATACCTTTTGGCAGGCAAGAAACATCCAGCCGCATTTAGTTAATGTAAAACCTGCCGTTATGGTTGTTGGTGGTTTCTTTGATGCAGAAGATGCCTATGGTACCTTTGCAACCTATAAAAGCATCGAGAAACAAAACCCAAAAGCAAATAACATTCTGGTTATGGGGCCATGGTTCCATGGTGGCTGGGTACGCAGTACCGGAAGCAGCTTTGGTGATATTGAATTCGGACAGCCAACCAGCACATACTATCAGGAAAACTTTGAGCTGCCTTTCTTTAAGCACTACCTTAAAGGTCAGGGTGATTTTAATGCCGCAGAAGCAAACATCTTTGTAACTGGCAGCAACGAATGGAAAAAGTTTAGTACATGGCCGCCTAAAGATACCGAAACTAAAACGCTGTATTTGCAACCCAATGGGAAACTAAGCTTTGAAAAAGTTAAGAGAACAGATAGCTGGGACGAATACGTAACTGACCCTAATAATCCAGTTCCTTATCAGGATGGAGTTCAAGCTAAAAGAACGCGCGAATATATGATTGATGACCAACGCTTCGCTGCCCGCAGACCTGATGTTAAGGTATACCAAACTGATACGTTAACTGAGGATATCACACTAACCGGACCAGTATTGGCCAATCTGGTTGTGTCTACAACCGGCTCAGATGCAGATTATGTGGTAAAACTAATTGATGTTTATCCTGAAAACACTCCAAATCCCACAACAAACCCAAAAAACCTGATTATGGGTGGTTATCAAATGCTGGTACGCGGAGAGATTATGCGTGGGAAATATCGTAATAGCTTTGAGAAACCTGAGGCCATCAATCCAGGCGAAATCACCAAGGTTAATTATGCCCTGCCTGATGTTGCCCACACTTTCAAAAAAGGTCACAGGATTATGATACAGATACAAAATTCATGGTTCCCATTAGCAGATAGAAACCCTCAAAAATTCATGGATATTTACCAGGCTGAGCCAAGTGATTTCCAAAAGGCAACACACCGCATTTTTCACGATGTACACAATTCTTCCTCACTAACCGTAACCGTTCTAAAACAATAATTTAATGAAGAAGCTATTATTCAGTGCGATTGCGTTACTGTGTACAATAAATTTTGCAAAGGCACAATTACTTACCGGAGCCGAAAAATCTTTCAGGGCTGATAGCCTCAGAGGTGCGCTTACCCCGTTAAGAACCTGCTACGACATCAATTACTACCACCTTGATGTTAAAATTAACATCGATAACAAATTCATCAGCGGCAGCAATGAATTTAAATTTACGGCTACTCAAAACTTCAGCAAACTGCAATTTGACCTGTTCGATAACCTTAAGGTTGATAAAATTGTATTTAAAGGTACCGAGCTTCCTTACAAGAGAGAATTCAATGCAGTATTTGTAACTTTCCCTACTGAGATTAAAAAAGGTGCTAAGGAAAGCTTTACTGTATATTATTCAGGCAATCCTGTTATTGCAAAGAACCCACCCTGGGATGGAGGCTTTATCTTTACCAAAGATAAGTCTGGAAATCCATGGGTTTCTGTAGCCTGTCAGGGCTTTGGCGCCAGCTGCTGGTGGCCCAACAAAGACCATCAAAGCGATGAGGTGGATAGCATGCTTATTAGTATAACTGTACCGAAAGACCTTCAGGATATTTCAAACGGTCGCTTAAGAAGCACTGTTCAAAAACCAGATGGCTACACGCAATACAACTGGTTTGTAGCCAACCCAATAAACAACTACAACGTAACCTTTTACATTGGCAAATACGCGCATTGGTCTGATCAGTATCAGGGCGAAAAAGGCAAATTATCTCTTGATTACTGGGCACTTAAAGAGGACAGTTTAAAAGCCCATCCCCATTGGGATACGGATGTGAAACCCATGCTAAAATCTTTTGAGCATTGGTTTGGCCCCTACCCTTTTTATGAAGACGGCTATAAGCTTGTTCAGGCACCACATCTTGGCATGGAGCATCAGAGTGCCGTTGCATATGGTAATCAGTTTRAAATGGGCTACCTTGGAAAAGACTTGTCCGCCTCAGGCTGGGGTTTAAAGTTCGACTTCATTATTGTTCACGAAAGCGGGCATGAATGGTTTGGGAACAATATCACCTCAAAAGATATAGCCGACATGTGGATCCATGAAGCCTTCACAAACTACTCTGAAACCCTGTTCACAGAATCAGAACATGGAAAACAAGCTGCATCAGATTATGTTGTGGGGATAAGACATAACATCCAGAACGATATTCCAATTATTGGACAATATGATGTCAATAAAGAAGGATCTGGTGATATGTATTACAAAGGTGCAAACATGATCCACATTATCCGTCAGCTGATCAATAATGATGAGAAATTCAGAAGCATATTAAGGGGATTAAATAAAACATTCTATCATAAAACTGTTACCACTCAAGAAGTTGAGAATTATATAGCAAAGAAAAGTGGTTTAAAACTGGATAAGGTATTTGACCAATACCTTCGTTATGCGAATATTCCAACTTTAGAGTATAAAATTGTAGGCTCAAAACTATCATACAGATGGCTTGCCGATGTAAAGAATTTTGATATGCCGGTTAAGGTAAGCCTAAAAGAAGACACCTTTTCCCTCCTCCACCCAACTACTCAATGGAAAACAGCTGAATTGGGCAAAGGCGTAACGGCAAATACTTTCAAAGCAGACCGGAACTTTTATATTAAACTTAAAAAATCATAGATTTTTTTTTAAGATGGTGCAACTAATTGAAGTTCTGTGCGTCATATAGAAAAACCTAAACAAAATGAAAAAAATAAGTTCAATATTAATCCTTGCATTCCTGGCATTGGGAACAGCAAGCCAAGCTTCCAATCTAAGCAGCAAATCCACATATTACTCAAATCAACAGAGACAAGTAAGCAATTTTACAGGTATCGAGATTGGTGGTTCTATTAATGCAAAAGTTAAGCTCGGCAATACAGAAAGTCTTAGATTAGAAGGAGATCAAGAGGCCATAGATAACCTTATTACCGAGGTAAAAAATGGCGTGCTCACCATTAAACCAAAAACAAAATGGAACGATTGGTTTAAAAAATTCAAAAACGCAAAAATCACAGCCTATATTACCGCAAAAAAGATCACGTCATTAGGATTGGGCGGCTCCGGAAGTATAGATGTTGAAGGAATGATCAATTCTTCTTCATTGAGTGTTGCCGTAAGCGGTTCTGGCAATATCAAAGCATCAGCAAGTGTAAATAATTTCGAAGGCGCAATCAGCGGTTCTGGTGGGTTGTCAATTAGTGGAAAAGCCAAGAGTTCAGAAGTTGCCATTAGTGGATCAGGTACATTCTCTGGAAAGGATTTCTCAGTAGAAACCATTTCAGCACATGTAAGCGGCTCTGGAAATATTTATATTAATGCACAAAAAAGCATTGATGCAGCGATAAGCGGGTCAGGAAATATAAGCTACTCAGGCAATCCTACAGTTCAAAAAACTGTATCAGGATCTGGTGGCGTAAGAAAAATATAAACACACACAAATAAATAAAAAACCCCAATGCTTAAAAACATTGGGGTTTTTCTATATAGTTTAAGCTATTAAACGCCTAACAATAATCTGGCTGGGTCTTCTAACAATTGTTTAACCCTTACAAGGAAGCCTACCGACTCTCTTCCATCAATAATTCTGTGGTCGTAAGATAAAGCCACATACATCATCGGACGAATTACAACCTCTCCTTTTTCAGCAATCGGGCGCTCAATGATATTGTGCATACCTAAAATTGCAGACTGAGGAGCATTAATAATTGGAGTAGACATCATAGATCCAAACACACCACCGTTAGTTATAGTGAATGTACCACCAGTCATTTCCTCAATAGTCAATTTGCTATCGCGTGCTTTAGTAGCAAGCTCAATAACAGTTTTCTCGATCTGAGCAAGGCTCATGCTTTCTGCATTTCTAATGATCGGAACAACCAATCCTTTAGGAGCAGATACAGCGATAGAGATATCAGCAAAATCATTATAAACTATTTCCTCACCATCAATTTTAGCATTTACGGCAGGGAAATCTTTTAATGCCTCACAAACAGCTTTAGTAAAGAAACTCATAAAGCCTAAGCCTACACCAAATTTCTCTTTAAACTGATCTTTATACTTGCCTCTCAAATCCATTATCGGCTTCATATTAACTTCGTTAAACGTAGTTAACATTGCAGTCTCGTTTTTAACCGTTACCAATCTCTTAGCAACCGTTTTACGCAATGGCGACATTTTCTCTCTGCGCTCATTTCTAGAACCTGCAACAGCAGTAACCGCAGGAGTAGCTTTAGCAGCAGGAGCCGCAGCTTTTGGTTGAGATTTCTCTGCAGCAACAGCATCTTCCTTAGTAATTCTTCCATCAACACCTGTTCCTTTTACAGAAGCAGGATCAACGCCTTTTTCAGCAAGGATTTTTCCGGCAGCAGGAGAAGGAGTTCCTGTAGCATAATTCTCACCACTTTTTTCGGCAACCGGGGCAGCAGCCTTATCTGCAGCTGCAGCAGGTTTTTCTTCCTTAGCAGGTTCTTCTTTAGCTTTAGGTGCAGCGCCACCATCTTCAATTTTGCAAACTACAGCACCAATGGCAAGTGTATCGCCTTCGGTAGCTACTGTTTTTAAAGTTCCGGCTTGTTCTGCAGTTAATTCAAACGTTGCCTTATCAGATTCCAATTCAGCAATTACTTCGTCCATCTCAACTACATCCCCATCGTTTTTTACCCAACGTGATAAAACAACTTCGGTTATCGACTCGCCTACTGGCGGAACTTTTATTTCTATACTCATAACTGATGTATTATTTTTTCTAATCTACATTATAAACTTTATTCACTGATTTTTTAGCAATCTTTTTCTCTGTTTCAGTAACAGGAGCTTCAAAAGCTTTAGCTAAAATATAAGCCTGCTGATCTGCGTGTTGTCTTGCAAATCCTGTGGCAGTACTACTGCTTTCTTTTCTTGAAATCAGTTCAATATCACTAAAGATAGTTCTTCTTAATTTACGCAACAAATATGGCCATGCGCCCATATTCTCAGGTTCCTCCTGTACCCAAACTGCTTCTTTAGCATTTTTGTATTTCCCATATACAGTTTCCATTTGCTCCAATGGAGTTGGATAAAGCTGCTCAACACGAACAATAGCAACATCCTTGATCTGATCTTTCTGTTGTTTTTCTAACAACTCATAATAGATCTTACCAGAACAGAACAATACTCTTCTAACATCAGCTGCTTTAACATTTTCATCATTAATAACCTCCTGGAATTTACCATCAGTAAACTCAGTAAGTTTCGAAACACACTGAGGGTGACGCAATAAACTCTTAGGCGTAAACACTACCAAAGGTTTTCTGAAATCACGTTTAAACTGTCTGCGTAATGCGTGGAAAAAGTTAGCCGGAGTAGTACAGTTGGTTATCTGCATGTTGTAATCAGCACAAAGTTCCATAAAACGCTCAATCCTTGCTGATGAGTGTTCCGGACCTTGTCCTTCATAACCATGAGGCAATAACATTACCAAACCGTTCTCACGTTGCCATTTCGTTTCAGCACTTGCAATATACTGATCTACCACTATCTGCGCTCCGTTAAAGAAATCACCAAACTGAGCTTCCCAAATGGTAAGCGCATTAGGATTAGYMATTGCATAACCATATTCAAAACCTAGTACACCGTACTCAGATAAATGCGAATTGTAAATATCAAATGGAGCTTGTTGGTCAGAAATGTTTGCCAATGGGATATATTCTTCCTCAGAATCTTCAAGAGTTATAACCGCATGTCTGTGAGAGAATGTTCCACGCTCTACATCCTGTCCGCTTAAACGTACTCTTTTTCCCTCAGCAAGGATAGTACCATATGCCAATTGCTCACCCATTGCCCAATCGAACACATGAGTAGTATTTGCCATTTTACTACGTTCTTCAAAAAGCTTCTCTATTTTCTTAAAGAACTTTTTATTTGATGGAAGCGTACTTATTCTTTTAGCTACCTCAAGCAGCGTTGATTTTTTAACAGAAGTATTTGGAGAAGTTTCAAAATCTTTAGGTGTAGCTAAACGCATGTCTGACCATGCACCGCCAAATTTCACCTCATGATAAGTAGAAGTTATTTCTTTAGCTTCATTCAAACGTTCCTGTAATATACCACGGAACTCTTTTTCCATTTCCTTGGCTAAACTTGCTTCAAGCTTACCCTCACCAATCAGCTGCTGAATATAAATATCGCGTGGATTAGCATGCTTCTCTATGCTTTTGTATAGAAGCGGTTGAGTAAACTTAGGCTCATCGGCCTCGTTATGGCCAAATCTGCGGTAACATAAAATATCAATGAACACATCATTTTTATATTTCTGACGATATTCCATTGCCAAATTAATAGCATAAACTAAAGCCTCAGGATCGTCACCATTCACATGGAATACTGGCGACAATGTTACTTTAGCAATATCAGTACAATAAGTACTGGTACGGCCATCTTTATAATTGGTAGTAAAACCAATCTGGTTGTTTATAATCAAGTGAATTGTTCCACCGGTTTTATAACCATCCAGACCAGCCATCTGAATTACTTCATAAACAATACCCTGTCCTGCAACAGAAGCATCACCATGTATCAAAATTGGAGCAATGCGTGCATTGTCGCCACCATATTTAAAATCAATTTTAGATCTGGTCATACCCTCTACTACCCCATTCACTGTTTCCAGGTGAGAAGGGTTAGGGCATAAACTCAAATGCACACTGTTACCATTATTCGTAGTAACATCAGTTGAGTAACCCAGATGGTATTTCACGTCACCTCCAAAAGGAGATTCCGCACTATAACCCTTGCCTTCAAATTCAGCAAAGATGTCCTTATAGGTTTTCTGCATGATATTGGCAAGAACGTTTAAACGTCCTCTGTGTGCCATACCAATTACAAACTCTTCAATTCCAAGTTCCGCTCCTTTTTCAATTACCGAATCCAGGGCAGGAATTAAAGCTTCAGCACCTTCAAGAGAAAAACGCTTCTGACCAAGAAACTTAGTTCCAAGGAAATTCTCAAAGCTAACCGCTTCATTCAATTTCTTTAATATCCTTCTTTTCTCATCAATAGAGAAGTTTGGAGTATTACGTGCGCTTTCCATTTTCTCTTCAATCCATGAAAGGATTTCAGGCGTACGTACATACTTATATTCTGCACCAATAGAGCGACAATAAGTTTGTTTTAAAAAAGCAATTATATCACTAAGCTTAGCTGCTCCAATACCAATCTCAATTCCAGAGTTAAATACAGTGTCCAGGTCTGCCTTTGTTAATCCAAAGTTTTCCATGTCCAAAGTAGGCAAATGATGACGTCTTTCTCTTACCGGATTGGTTTGGGTAAATAAGTGGCCACGCTGACGATAGCCATTGATTAAATTAAGAACATTAATTTCCTTTAAAAAATGCTCAGGAGTCTCTGAACTAACCGATGTTCCGGAAGACCCTCTTCCAAAATCAAAGCCTTCAAAAAACTTTTGCCAACCAAACTCAACAGAATTAGGATCTTGTTTATAAGACTGATATACGGATTCTATGTATTCGGCATTTGCGCCGTTGAGATAAGATAAATTATCCATTATGTGTGAATTGCTATAAGTGTTGCAAAATTAGGTTTTTTTACCTTAATAAACAGGTAAATTCCCTTATAAATCTTCAAGAAATTCAACCATATCACAAACATTTTTCAATGGTGTCAGTTGATCCTTCACAAGAATATCAAATTCTGATATCAAACTCCCTGCCACTAACAACGGCACGTTCAAATTATCCATCACCTTTCCTACAACTTTATTAATATCCTTGCCTAAATTTAAGGAGGTTAGCACAATAAACGAATAATCTGGTTTATACGCTGCAACAATTTTTTTCAGATCAGAATATGGTATCTCCGAACCAAGATAAAGAGTTTCCTGCCCACAGCTTTTCAATAAATATCGGGCAAATAACAAACCTGCTTCATGCATCTCTGCCTCAGGCAAAAAAAGCAGAAATCGTTTCGGCTCTTCTCTATGTGGTTTTTCAACTTTATCAATCTCAACAATTATACGATCCCTTATCAGGTTAGAAGCAAAATGCTCATGAGAAGGATCGATTGCGCCCGTTTGCCAAAGCATCCCAACCTTCTTCATAAAAGGGAACAGCACAAGATCCATGGTTTTAATCAATCCCATTTCATCAATGCAGCCTGCTAAAGTATTAGAAAAAACTTCTTCATCGTAATCGATAGTCGCGTTAGAAAGACTAAGCATCTGAACCGAATCATTGTTCCAATCTGCCTTAAGCTGAGTAACCAGATTAGAAATCTGCTTCTTACTCATTTTAGCTATTTTGCTAATCTTGTAGCCATTCTCATTAAGCGCAACAATATTTAAAAGGGACTTCAAATCCTCCTCGTCGTAATACCTGATGTTGGTTAATGTCCGCTTAGGCGGTACAAGATTGTACCGGATTTCCCACGCCCTGATGGTGTGCGCCTTTATGCCTATAAGGCCTTCTATATCACTAATTGAGAATTTTTTCACACTATATTGAACAACAAATGTTAAACAAGTTTGTTTAAAAAACAATTTTTGTTTAACATTTTTTTTATTAACTGTCCAAAAGCAGCATTTATTAAACAAGAATATCAGACAAGAGAGGCAGCATCAGGAGATACTACATCCAGAATTTTCATTTGTTTATCAAGGTCAAATGTGTTCTTTGATTTAAGGTCAAGACCAGCGCCTGCAACATTTGCCCAATTACCCCAGTTACTCGCAGGAGCATAATCCACTAGCTTTTCTTCAAAATATGCAGCCCCAATTGTCCAATGAATTTTTAAAACATGAATCAGAAAAGTAGCAACAACTAAGCGGCCTGCATGAGGAATAAATCCAGAGTCATTTAGCTCTTTCATGTATTTATCAACAAGCAAATGCCCCGTCTCCCCATCTTTCCATTTTTTCACCAAAGTCTCATCAACCTCAACAGGCGATAAAATCAGTTCTTCAAAATCTGGCTCCTGGAAAAACTTAATCCCATGTTTTTTAAACATAAATCTAAAGTAATCGCGCCAAAGCAAGCCCAATAAGATCTGATTAAAATTAGGATTGGCACCAAAGCTCGCCTCGGCCTCTTTAACCATCCAATAAACCTTTCTTGGCGAAAGACAACCGAACGAGAGCCATCCCGAAATCCTAGAAGAAAACCCCTGTTTATCCGCCGCAACTTTTGAGCTATATTTGATATAAATATCTGATCCGGGTTCAAGTAACTTTGTTAGATGTTCCAGTCCATCTAATTCCCCCCCTTTAGCCTCATCATCAAAGTTCACAAACCCAGCCTCAGCAAATCCTAACTCCAATAACGACGGCAGCGCACCCCAATTTTCATTTTCAACAAAATCAATCTCTAAAGGAGATTCATGACAGGATTTCACAATCGCATCACGCTCTGTTTTCTTTTTAAACTGAGTAAATACATCTGGAATATCTTTAATTGGAAAAGGCAAATCTTCCTTATTATAAAGTGTATGCCCAATAAAATGTTTAAGATTAATCCTTTGTTTCCACAAGGCATCCTCTACATAAGTAGATATTATAGTTTCTTCCGGACCAACTTCTCGGTGATGATAAACCTCAGAAATTTCTAACTGCTCAACAATAGCCGGTATATGCTCTTCAGGTTTACCCTGTATCAGCAATATGTCCCCACCTAATTTTTGAAATGCTGTTCTTAATGATGAAACACTTTCTAACAAAAACTGCGCTCTGCGTGCTCCTGTTTTTTCTGTTTCGAACGAAGTACTCTCAAAATGTCGGGGATCAAAAAAATAAATAGGTAAAATACAGTCCGATTTAGCAATTGCTTCAACTAACATTTCATTATCATGTAAGCGAAGGTCATTCCTGAACCACACCAATATTTTCTTAGACTTCATTAACTTGCAACTGAGTTTTGTGTACTATTTACAAAAATATACGATTTTTTATCCGAATAAGAATCACAACCCCAATATTTACACTAGCGAAACAAATCAAAGGCATAAAAAGCGCTTTTCGCAAAACTTAAAGTTAAAACAATAGGTTATTGAAGTATGAAGAACCAAATCTTGATTACAGGAGCTACCGGTATGCTAGGCAAAAAACTAATAAATGCGCTACATGAATCCGGGCATAGAGTTTCTGTGCTAACAAGGAAAGCCACCAGCATAAAAAACGCAACTGTTTATTTATGGGATGTTTACAAACAGACCATAGATCCAAACTGCCTGCAAGGCATAGATACCATTATTCATTTGGCAGGCGAAAACATTGCAGAAAAGAAATGGACAAAAGAACGTAAACAACAAATTATAGATAGCAGGGTAATGTCTGCCCAATTGCTTTATAAAACCATTAAAGAAACACAGGCCCCTGTAAAAACCTTTATTTCAGCCTCGGCCATCGGTTATTACGGAAACCGTGGAGATGAAATATTAACTGAAGAATCTGGAAGCAGCACAGGCTTTCTTTCCAGGTGTTGTAAATTATGGGAAGAGGCAGTTGATGAAGGCGCCTCACCAGATCTGCGAATAGTTAAATTCAGAATTGGTTTTGTTCTTGGTAAATCAGAAGGCGGTCTGGCAGCATTAGAAAGGCCCATCCGCTATTTTGTTGGCGCCCCCTTAGGTAGCGGGAAGCAATGGACCCCATGGGTACACATTGATGATATTGTAAATATGTTTCTTACGGCAGCAGAGAATCCATCATACCAGGGTGCTTACAACGCTTGTGCGCCTTTTCCGGTTACCAACGAAACTTTAACAAAAGCGATAGCAAAAACAATAAAACGTCCKGTATGGCCAATACATGTACCGGAAAAAGTACTGGAAATGATTCTCGGAAAAATGAGTATCCTCCCGCTCATAAGCACAAATACATCTGCACAAAAACTTCTGGATGCAGGTTTTATATTTAAATATACCCACCTGGAAGATGCATTAACCGATATTTACAAGTAGTGAAAGAAGAAATAAGCGTTTGCTGGTTCAGAAGAGATTTAAGGTTAGACGACAATGCAGCACTTTACGAGGCGTTAAGAGGGCCATACCCCGTCCTGCCTCTTTTTATTTTTGACACAAAGATTCTCAAAAAACTTTCAAACCGGGAAGATCCAAGAGTAACCTTTATACATCACACCTTACAGGAAATTCATTCCGAACTTGCAACACAGGGATCTACCATAGCAGTTGAATATGGCACGCCTGAAGAGGTATGGATTCAAATTTTAAAAAACTACAATGTAAAAGCTGTTTATACCAACCATGATTACGAACCCAATGCAATTGAAAGAGATGATGCACTGGCAGAATATCTTGCATCTGAACAAATTGAGTTTAAAACATTCAAAGACCAGGTCATCTTTGAAAAGAACGAGATTTTAAAGGCCGACGGAAAGCCTTACACCGTTTTCACTCCCTATTTCAACCAATGGCGGGCAAAGCTTAATGAATTTTACATTAAGTCATATCCCATAAACAACTACTTCAACAATCTTCTTAAAATAGCCTCTCTTCCATTACCTACTTTAGCAGAAATCGGATTCAAAGAGTCGAGCCAAAAGTTCCCCTCAAAACGTTTCGGCAGCAAACTTACCGATTATGAAGACAAGAGAGATTTCCCAGCTGTTGATGCCACTACACATATCGGCATGCATCTTCGCTTCGGCACAATAAGTATCCGCGAGGCTGCACAACAAGCATTAAAACAAAAAGCAAACAAGTGGCTATCCGAACTTGCCTGGAGAGATTTTTACATGATGATCCTCTGGCACTTCCCCAGAATCGTGCATCAGTCCTTTAAACCTGCTTACGACAATATCCAATGGCTAAACAATGAATCAGATTTCGAAGCCTGGTGTGAGGGTAAAACCGGTTACCCACTGGTAGATGCAGGAATGAGACAACTCAATCAAACCGGCTATATGCACAACCGGGTACGCATGGTAGTAGCCTCTTTTTTAACTAAGCATCTATTAATAGACTGGCGCTGGGGCGAAGCCTATTTTGCAGAGAAATTATTGGATTACGAAATGGCCAGCAATATTGGAGGATGGCAATGGTCGTGCGGATGTGGAAACGATGCCGCACCATACTTCCGGGTATTTAATCCGGAACTTCAGGCCAAAAAATTTGATCCRGATCAGGCTTATATCAACCATTGGCTACCTGAATATAAACAACAAAAGCATGTACAACCTATTGTTGAACATGCTTTTGCAAGAGAAAGAGTGTTAAAAGTTTTTAAGGATGCACTAAATGAATAGACACCAAATTAGTTGGTAACATCAACAATTTCAATATCAAAATCTAAACAGGCATTAGGAGGGATAGTTCCAGTTGAGCTACCGGCAGTTCCATAAGCCTCTGAAGATGGAATGAAAATCCTAACTTTTGCGCCCTTTGTAAATTTCGTCAACACTTCCCAACCAGAAATAACTTGCAGTAGTGTGGTTGAAAATGTTCCATCAGTATTAGAATCAAATGAGGTTCCATCAAATGTGCGACCTGTATACTTGGCTTTCAAAGTAGTATTAAGATCAATAACTTCGGTACCTGTACCGGCCTGTATAACTGAATAGTAAACTCCGGTAGATGGGTCTTTTGTAGCGGTTAAACCTTTTGATTGTATGAACTCTCTGATTCTTCTATCATCCAATAACCTTTGAGACTTTTCAGGGTAAGTAGTAACAGTGAATTCAATATTTTCATTTGATGGAATATTTAAAACAGTTGTTCCGTTTTTACCAAAGGCCAGGTATGAAGGCAATAAAATTCTAGCAACACCACCCGGCTTAAGGGTCTGCAATACTTTTCTTAAACTTGGAAGCTGGATGCCCACAGATCCAACACTAGTACCGCCAGAATAAGAAAAAGAACTGGCATACCCTACATATGTTCCTAAGTTAGAGATAGCGGGTGTAGTGTGATAATTAGTACCGTTCAATAACGATTTTACAGATACAGAATACAAAACAGAATCGGTAGTCTTAAAAAGCTCTCCGGTTCCTTGTGTCTTAATCTGATAATAAAATCCTGTTTTATCAGGATCTTCTATTGCATCGGTGATATTATTGCTCGAGATGTAATCTTTTATTTTAGTATCATCTATACTTTGAATGGACTCATATTCCTTTTTACAAGAATTTAGAAGAATCAAACCCACTAGAAGAAAGGTATATGAGGTAATTTTTTTTAACATACTATTTTTGTTTATCTACTTTTTTAGCAACTTTTTTATAATCAATAATAAAATATAATACAGAATTTGCCGGTACTCCGGGAGTAGGGTAATTCTTATATGCCAGTTTTGAAGGCACCAGTAACTCTATCCGTCCACCTGGCTTAATTAAAGACAAACCTATTCTCCAGCCCGGCATTACACTTTCCCGAATAAACTTAAACGGATTATCAGCGGTAGCCCGACTAAAAACTGAATCGGTCATTAAGCGGCCTTCATACTCTACAGTTAAAGTATCAGTCGGGGCACGATCGTCGGCTCCTGTACCAGCAGAATCAATTCTGTAATAAAGCCCGCTCGTATCTTTTGTTAAAGTAACCTTATTTGCCACTGCCCAGTCCTTAATTATCGTTTCATCAATCTCAAACTGAGCTTTTTCATCATAGACTTCAGGTTTTGTACACGCGGCTAAAACACCAACAATGATAGCTATCCCTAATAAAAGCCTATTTCTTAACATAATGCACAAAAAT
The DNA here is from genome assembly GCF_056397585.1 of Pedobacter sp. 05L430. Lineage (NCBI taxonomy): Bacteria > Pseudomonadati > Bacteroidota > Sphingobacteriia > Sphingobacteriales > Sphingobacteriaceae > Pedobacter > Pedobacter sp. 05L430. The sequence goes on from NZ_JBFTNT010000005.1 coordinate 26,251, forward strand.
AGTCTTTTATTGGCGATAGAACAATTTTTAACCAATTTTAACAATTGACATAAAAAACGCCCCTAATATTTTAGGGGCGCCCAGTTTATTTATGAAATGTTACTCCTAGTATAAAATAAGTTAGTAACAGTACCTATTTGCAGCTATTAGCTGCTGTGCCACACTTTGGCGAACATTTTTAACATTAAACGGCTCTGCTTTAGTAAATCTGCGCAAGCCAACCATCATCATCCTCAGTTCATCGCCTTCGGCAAACGCCCATAGCGCTTCTTTACCAGCCTTTTGAACCGCATCAACCGCTTCCACAAAGTAGATGCGCATTAAATTCAACTGCCCCTCACATTGCTTTTCACCTCTGATACTTACCAGTTTCTCCGTTCTCAACATTGCCGATTCAGCTACATACACATAGCTGGCCATATCAGCAATATTCATCAGAATCTCTTGCTCTTTAGACAAGCTCATCATCAACTTCTGAACCGCAGCACCAGCAACCATTAAAGTAGCCTTTTTAAGGTTTTTAATGATTTTCTTTTCTGCAGCAAACAAAGTATCATCCTCTTCACCAAAATCAGGGATGGACATTAATTCACCTGCAACAGCAGTTGCCGGAGTCATCAAATCCAGTTCGCCCTTCATTGCACGTTTCAGCATCATATCAACAGTAAGCAATCTGTTTATCTCGTTAGTGCCCTCAAATATCCTGTTAATCCGCGCATCCCGATAAGCCCTGTCCATAGGTGCCTCGGCCGAGAATCCCATACCGCCATAAATCTGCACACCTTCATCAACAACATAATCCAACGCTTCAGATCCCCATACCTTCAAAATGGCGCACTCAACTGCAAACTGTTCTGTAGATTTTAATTTCGCCTTACCGGCATCCATGCCACCCGCAACCAGGGTATCATATGCATCATCGATATTCTGACCTGCACGGTAATTAGCCGACTCCACAGCATAAACTTTAGAAGCCATCTCGGCCAGTTTATGACGAATAGCTCCATATTTAGAGATAGGTCTTTCAAACTGAATACGCTCATTCGAATAATTAATAGCCGTATCTATTACAGATTTAGAGGCACCAATAGCCGCAGCTGCCAGTTTAATCCTTCCAATGTTTAAGATATTTACAGCAATTTTAAACCCGTTTTCGCGCTCAGATAACATGTTTTCAACAGGTACAGGGCAGTCGTTAAAAAACACCTGTCTGGTCGAAGAACCTTTAATACCCATTTTATGCTCTTCAGGGTTCATGGTAATGCCACCAAACTCACGCTCAACAATAAATGCGGTTAGGTTTTTATCGTCATCAATCTTGGCAAACACAATAAACACATTAGCGAAACCACCATTAGTGATCCACATTTTCTGACCATTGATCAAATAATGTTTACCGTCAGCACTTAGTTTGGCTTTTGTTTTACCAGAGTTGGCGTCAGAACCAGAATTTGGTTCAGTTAAGCAGTAAGCTGCTTTCCATTCGCCAGTTGCCAGCTTAGGAATATATTTATCTTTTTGAGCAGCATTTCCATAATACAGAATAGGCAGAGTACCAATTCCGGTATGTGCAGAAAGCGCAACAGCAAAAGAGTGACCGGCACCAATAACATCAGCTACCAGCATCGAAGTATTAAAATTCTTCCCAAAACCGCCGTATTCTTCAGGTATAGATACACCCAGAATCCCCAGCTCTCCTGCTTTATCCATTAGCGAAGGCATTAATCCTTCCTCCTGCGTATCAATACGATCAAGATTTGGATATACCTCTGCAGCAAGGAAATCACGACAAGTCTGCGCAATCATTTTTTGCTCTTCATCAAATTCTTCAGGAATAAATACATCCTGATAAGCGGTTTCTGTTATCAAAAACTCTCCGCCCTTAATAGTCTTTTTGTCTGTAGTTTCCATAATACCTATAAGATTAAAGCATTTCAAAAATACCGGCCGCACCTTGTCCGCTACCCACACACATAGTTACCATACCGTATTTTTGTTTTCTTCTTTTTAATTCATTAAACAACTGCACAGATAGCTTGGCACCAGTACACCCTAGTGGGTGACCAAGTGCAATAGCACCTCCGTTAACGTTTAAAATATCTTTATTGATACCCAATTCTCTAACAACCGCAAGCGACTGAGAAGCAAAGGCCTCATTCAATTCAATCAATTCAACCTGATCAAGCGTCATACCCGCTTGTTTCAAAGCTTTAGGGATGGCATAGATAGGCCCAATTCCCATGATACGCGGCGGAACACCAGCTATACCATAGCTAACCAAACGTGCAATAGGCTCAACACCCAGCTCTTTCATTTTCTTTTCAGAAACCACCAAAACAAACGCAGCACCATCTGATGTTTGCGAAGAATTACCGGCAGTAATACAACCATCAGCTGCAAATACAGGTTTTAATTTAGCCAGCTTCTCTATCGAAGTATCGGCCCTTGGCCCTTCATCAGTATCCACCACATAACTTCTGGTTTTCTTTTTCATATCAGCATCCAGATAGTTTTCATTTACCGTAATTGGTAAAAGCCCATCTTTCAGATGACCATTTTTAATCGCTTCAACAGCCTTCTGATGCGACTGATAAGAAAATTCATCCTGATCTTCCCTGCTCACATTATACTCACGCGCAACCGCCTCAGCTGTTAAGCCCATCCCCCAATACCAATCCGGATTAACCCTGGCAACCTCGGCATTCGGAACAACTTTCCAACCACCAAAAGGCATACCCGACATCACTTCAACCCCACCGGCAATAATGCAATCGGCCATACCGCTTTTAATTTTAGCAACCGCCGTGGCAATAGTTTCCAGGCCTGAAGCACAATATCTGTTAATGGTAACACCCGGTACTTTATCCGTATCTAAACCCATCAGCGATATCATACGACCAATATTTAGTCCCTGTTCTGCTTCAGGCGTAGCATTACCTACAATCACATCATCAATTTGCTCATTATCCAGATTGGGTATGGATGCCACCAAATGTCTGATTACTTCAGCTGCCAGATCATCTGCCCTCGTAAAACGAAATACACCACGAGGGGCTTTGCCTACTGCGGTACGATATCCTGCTATAATATATGCTTCTTGCATGTCTTATCTTTTTTAATCAAAAAATTAATTTCTTAATGGCTTGCCTTTAGTTACAATACTTTGGATACGTTCAAGCGTTTTCCTTTCACCGCAAAGCGATAAAAACACTTCCCTTTCCAAATCCAGTAAATACTGTTCGGTTACTTCTGTTGGCGATGAAAGATCACCTCCACACATCACCCAACCTAATTTTTCAGAGATCTTTTTATCATGCTCGGAGATGTAATGGCCCGAATACATGGTATTAGCACCTGCGTAAACAATACCTAAACCCTGTTTACCCAATACCTTAATATCTTTTCGTCTAACTGGCTGTGTGTAACCCGCATCGGCAAGTTCAATTGCCTTAGCCTTAGCATCAGCAATTAGCCTGCTCCTGTTCATAGAAATAGAATATTTACCTTTTTGCAAGTAACCCAGCTCAAAAGCCTCAACAGCCGAGGTAGAAACCTTAGCCATACCGATAGTTAAAAACCTATCCTTAAGCACATTCTGAACAATCTGATCATCATTATATTCATCAGATGCCCTTAAAGCAAATTCTTTGGTACCGCCCCCACCGGGTATAACTCCTACACCAAACTCAACCAAACCCATATAGGTTTCGGCATTAAGCTGCACATGATCGGCATGTAAGCTGAACTCGCAACCACCACCAAGTGTAAGGTTATGTGGCGCGACAACTACCGGGATAGAAGAATACCTGATGCGCATAGAAGTATTCTGGAACGTCCTTATCGCCATATTCAACTCGTCCCACTCCTGCTCAACCGCCATCATAAAGATCATCCCTACGTTGGCACCGGCCGAGAAATTTGCACCATCATTTCCAATCACCACCCCTCTGTAATCCTTCTCTGCCATATCAATTGCTTTATTAATGGCCTGTAAAGTATCGCCACCAATGGTATTCATTTTAGAATGAAACTCTACGTTGATAATTCCATCGCCCAAATCAATAATCGATGCACCGGAGTTTTTCCAGATCACCTTGCTGCCCCTTAAATTATCAAGAATAATGAACGCCTCTGTACCCGGAACTGCTTTATAGCTTTTGGTAGGGATATCGTAATATTTTCKAACCCCATCCTCTACCTTGTAAAACGATGTATTACCGGCAGCAAGCATCTCATGAACCCAGGCCGCAGCCTCGTGTCCATATTTTTTCATGTCCTCAATAGATTCTGCTATGCCTACAGCGTCCCAAACCTCAAACGGACCTAAATCCCATCCAAAACCGGCACGCATGGCATCATCAATTCTGTATAGTTCATCAGATATCTCCGGAATCCTGTCAGAAACATATTCGAACAAACCAAAAAACGAAGCTCTGAAAAGCTCGCCTGCTTTGTCTTTACCTGCAGCAAACACTTTCATCCTGTCTCTTACGTTCTCAATCGGTTTGGTCAAATCCAGTGTAGCCGATTTAACTTTTACCTGCGGTCTGTATTCCAGTGTTTTTAAATCAAGGGCAAGAATCTCTGTTTTGCCATCTGCAGTCTTTGTTTTTTTATAAAAACCCTGGTTGGTTTTATCACCAAGCCATTTATTGGCTTCCATCTTTTCTACATAAGCCGGAAGCTTAAAAAGATCGTGTGCTTTATCATCCGGACAATTATCATAAAGTCCTTTGGCAACTTTAATCATGGTATCTAGCCCTACTACATCGGTAGTACGGAAAGTTGCCGATTTTGGTCGGCCCAAAGCCGGACCAGTATATTTATCTACCTCTTCTACCGTCAGCTCCATCTTTTCAACCAGATGTAGCAAGGCCATAATAGAATACACGCCAACCCTGTTTGCTATAAATGCAGGCGTATCTTTACATAAAACGGTCGTTTTACCTAAAAACTTATCGCCATAATGCATCAGAAAATCTACCAGTTCAGGTTTGGTATGTGGAGTAGGTATAATTTCAAGTAACCTTAAATAACGAGGAGGATTAAAGAAATGCGTGCCGCAGAAATTCGCTTTAAAATCGTCACTTCTGCCCTCGGCCATCATATGAATAGGAATTCCAGAAGTATTGGAAGTAACCAAAGTACCCGGTTTACGGTGCTGTTCTACCTGCTCAAATACTTTTTTCTTAATATCCAGATTTTCTACAACAACCTCTATTATCCAATCACAACCTGCAATTTTAGACATATCATCATCAAAATTACCAGTAGTAATTTTGTTAAGTACTTTTTTGGAATAAACTGGCGAGGGATTGGTTTTTACAGCGGTTTGTAAGGCTGTATCAACTATACCATTTCTTGGCCCCTCCTTTGGCACAATATCTAACAACAAGACCTCAACACCTATATTTGCAAAGTGACAGGCAATACGCGATCCCATAATTCCGGATCCCAATACCGCTACCTTATTTATCTTTTTGTTTATCATTTCCATCAGTATATTTTTGCTTTTAATGATTGTCAAGCTGTTACCTGGTTAGCCTTTATTTTCCCTGTTTTCTTCAGGTATTTTATAAGCTAAAGTCAGTTTATTTAATTTCTGTAAGGATAATATCAAATTGTTCTTCTCGTGAGAGTTTAGGTTTTCATTTAAATACTCATTAAATGAAATCACAACCCCTTTTGCCAGCTGTCTTTTCTCGCGGCCAAAATCAGTAAGATAAACTTTAACCGATCGCTTATCCCCGGCAGAAGTTTCCCTGTATATTAACCCCAGTTCTTCCATATTGTTTAGCATCCTGGACAAACTCGTTGCCTTGACCCCAAGCAGACCTGCAAGCTGGGACACCGCCGTCCCCTCTTTGTCTATATTAATTAATACATAACCAATTGCCTGCGTTATTCCGAATCCGGATGCGATCTGGTTATAGGTGTTGGCCATGTTTTGCCACACTACCTTTAAAAAATAGTCTATTGTCTCCTGTTGTTTCATTAAATACTATGCTTGCATAACAAAGCTATTGAAATAATAATTAGTTTGCAAGTATAATTTGCAAAATATTATATCATAAAAAACCCCACTCTAAAACAATAGAGTGGGGTTTTTAAACTTAATACTGTTTCAGACTAGTAAAGCGTAAACTCTACCCTTCTGTTTTTCTGACGGCCTGCTGCAGTTTTGTTGCTTGCAATAGGCTGACTCTCGCCATATCCAGTTGCCTCAATACGAGAAGCATTAGCTCCCTGAGACACTAAATAAGCTTTTACAGATTCCGCTCTATCTTTAGATAATCTCATATTTAACGCATCAGATCCTGTATTATCAGTATGACCTGCTAATTTCAAACTAAAGTTTTTCTCAACCAACAGTGCCGCAACACGATTCAATGTAGCATATGATTTAGATCTGATTGTAGCTTTACCCAAATCAAATTCTAAGTTTTTAATTGCATCAGCAACAACCTTACGATCTGCTTCTGTAATAACAACTTTTTCCACCGGAGCCGGTACTTTTAACGGACATCCAGATCCATCAACTACAGTTCCTGAAGGAGTATCCGGACATTTATCCAATTTATCGGCAACACCATCACCATCTGTATCTTTCAACAGATCGTTCATTTCGCCTCTTAATTTCTGGTTCTCAGCTTTCTGAGCTTCAAGATCGCCTTTCAAAGCATTGGCAGTTTGCTTAGCCTGTAAAGCCTCATCATAAGTTAAAGCTACAGGATTATGCCATGCAAGTTGTTTCTGACCGCTACCCAAAGCAAATTCCAAACCACCATAAGCGTATGAGTATTTATCATTGCTTCCACGGAAGTAACCATCAAGATCATCATTATCAAGATAGTTCATAGTCCAGCCCAAATCAAGGTTTATCCTGTCAGACAGTTTAAATTTAGCACCAACACCAACCGGAATAACCAGTTCATTAAGTGTTTCACCATTTTTGTAGTCGGTTAAACCAGCACTACCGGTAGAGGTTTTAACCTTGTAACCAGCAACACCAGCACCAGCTGATGCATATAACTGCAATGCATTGTTTTTATTGAACATATCAATATTAAACAAATTCACTACAGCATTTAAGCTTGCTGAATAATCCAGAGTAGTTTCGAAAGCACTGATAGGACTATCGTTTACTGCACCACTTTTGTATGGTTCTGAATTATCACCAGTCAATTTACCTCTTACCCCATCTAAACGCAATGAGAAATATGGCGTAAATTGTTTTTTAATATATAATCCGTAACCGAAGTTGCTTTTCCAGTTAGAGAAATCATTTTTTCCTCCCAAAGGAGAAATTGGAGCTAATGCACCGCCATTTATACCAATAGACCACGTATTTAATTTATTTGCATCGCTAGTTGTTACCCTTGTAGAATCCTGAGCCTGGGCTACACCACCAACAAGCAGTGCTGCAACAGCTACGGGTAAACATTTAAATAGTCTTAGTTTCATAGATCGAGTTTTTAAATAATTATCAGAATCTTTTTAATTCCTGTTCAATTATTCAATACTCAGGCCAAACAGCCAAAACCACCTTTAACAATGTTTAAGAGGTAAAGCCACTGTGCTATATACTATACAAAACTACCATGCTGCAATGCTGTCATCGCCGCGGGGGTCGGCACCACCCTGATAATATCCCCACTTGGTTTTCAATATCGCATCCACTCTGCCAATTGAGCCGCGAGGGATAATATTATACCCTTTAGCCTTAAGTTTTAACATAGTTAAACTATCGAGTGTGTTTTCTTCAGTATAAACCTCATCGGGCAACCATTGGTGATGAAACTTTTTAGCCGATACCGCCTGTTGCATACTTTTATCAAACTCTATTACATTTAATATCGTTTGAAAAACCGAAGTAATAATAGTAGAACCACCAGGTGTGCCTACAACCATAAATAGTTTACCATCTTTTTCGATAATAGTTGGGGTCATAGAGCTTAGCATCCGCTTGCCTGGTGCAATGGCATTGGCTTCGCCACCAACTAACCCATACATATTAGGTGTTCCGGGCTTTACGGAGAAATCGTCCATTTCGTTGTTCAACAAGAAACCCGCTCCTTTTACAACTACAGCCGCACCATACGACCCGTTTAATGTGGTAGTTATAGATACCGCATTTCCATCCCTGTCTACAATAGAGAAGTGTGTGGTTTCCTCATGCTCCCTGCCATTTAAATTCCCTTCTTTAACTTGTGCACTTGGGGTAGCCTTGTTCCAGCTAAAATTGCTCATCCTGTTTTTGATGTAAGCATTATCTAAAAGCTGCTGTTCCGGCACTTTAAAAAAATCAGGATCTCCAAGATAGGCAGCCCTATCGGCATATACCCTGCGTTCGGCCTCAACCACCAATTGAACTGTGGAATCAGCATTTAAACCCCATCTTTTTAAAGGATAAGTCTCTACCGATTTAAGCAACTGCAACAAAGCAATGCCACCACTTGATGGCGGAGGCATTGTAATAATTTTATATTCTTTGTAGTTACCTATGGTGGGCTTACGCCAAACTGCCTTGTAGTTTTTAAGGTCTTCTTTAGAGATAATGCCTTGTCCGCGTTGCATTTCGGCTATTAAACTATCGGCAACAGCACCTTCATAAAACCCGGCGCGACCATGATCTCTAATCTGCTCCAAAGTATTGGCCAGCTCTTGCTGCTGTAAAACATCACCTTCTGTCCAATCGCCTGCTTTCAAAAATGCGGTACCATCTGGATTGAACTCGGTAAACGTTTCCTTTAATCCGTTAAGCTCTCTGGCTTGTCTGGCACTTACTTTAAAACCGTTTCTTGCCAATTCTATAGATGGCTCAATTAAATCAGCCCATTTCAGTTTACCATATTTTTGATGTGCTTCGACCATTCCGGCTACAGAGCCGGGAACACCGGCAGCCAGGTGGCCGTATAAACTTTTATCGGTAATGGCATTACCGGCAGAATCCAAATACATGTCTCTTGATGACAATGCCGCTGCTTTTTCTCTAAAATCTAAACTATTGGTTTCTCCAGAAGCAGCGCGATAAACCATAAAACCCCCGCCACCAAGATTACCGGCATTCGGATAAACTACTGCCAGGGCAAACTGTACGGCAACCGCAGCATCAACCGCGTTACCACCTTTTTTTAAAATACCCAGGCCAACCTTAGAGGCAAGCGGACTTGCAGAAACCACCATTCCGTTTCTATACTCGTTGCTGTTATGCTTTCCAAGCTGTCCTCCAACACACCCAGATAGCATTAACCCTGTAATTAAAGCTAATACAATGTTCCTATGCGTGTTTCTCTTCTTTGTAATTCTCTGCGTCGGCATAAATTTTTTCTATAATATCTTTATTCTTTTCCAGAATAACTTTCCTTTTCAAACTAAGCTTAGGAGTAAGCTCACCACCATCAATACTCCATTGTTTTGCCAGCAAGGCGAAGCGCTTAACCTGCTCCCACTTACCAAATTCTTTACCAGACAGCTCTACAATTTGCTGGAACTTTTCTACTACGTTCGGATCCTTTGCCATTTCAGCATCGGTGGTATAGCCAATTCCCTTTTTCGCTGCCCAGGCCTTTAACGCCACAAAATTAGGAACAATTAAGGCAGATGGAAACTTACGATTTTCGCCMAATACCATCACCTGCTCCACCAAAGGTGTTTCCTTAAATTTATTTTCTATCATTTGAGGTGCCACATACTTGCCGCCTGCAGTTTTAAATATCTCTTTTTTACGGTCTGTGATTTTCAAAAACTTGCCACCCACAAGCTCGCCAATATCTCCGGTATGGAACCAACCATCTTTATCTATAGTTTCGGCAGTCAGGTCATCGCGCATATAATAGCCTTTCATAATGTCGTGGCCACGCGCCAAAACTTCTCCGTCTTCGGCAATCTTTACTTCTACCCCTTTAATTGCGGGCCCCACAGTACCAAACATGGTATTACCAAAGTGGTTTACTGTAATTACCGGTGATGTTTCCGTTAATCCGTAACCTTCAAATACTGGCATATCCGCAGCCCAAAAGATTCTTGCCAATCGCGGATTTAATGCCGCACCGCCCGAAACAATAACGATAATGTTGCCCCCCAAGGCTTCCTGCCATTTTTTAAATACGAGTTTTCTGGCAATGCTTAATTTAAAATTATAGAACCAACCGCTTTCAATTTCATACTTCTCTGCCAGGGCTACCGACCAAAAGAAGATTCCCCTTTTAATACCGGTAAGCGCTTTACCCTTTTCCATGATCTTTTCGTATACCTTTTCCAATAATCTTGGAACGGTAGAGAAAACCGTAGGTTTTACAAACTGAATATCGGCCACAATGGTATCCATACTCTCGGCATAATAAACAGATGTGTTGGTATACATGTACAGGTAAACAACCATTCGCTCAAAAATATGAGACAGGGGCAGGAAGCTCAAACCCGTTGTAATTCCTTCTGGCAAAAGCACCGCGGAGTTCTCGAAATTTTTAACCAGGTTATCGTGCGTAAGCATCACTCCTTTGGGCGTTCCGGTTGTTCCCGAAGTATAAATAAGAGTTAAAATATCTTCTGGTTTTATTTGATTTCGATACTCATCAAGATTATGAGTTTGTTTTGCACCATCATCTAACAATGCAGACCAATTATTGGCACCCGGCACGTCATTAAACGTATATACTTTTATATCAGTAGCCAGTTCTGCACATACGTTTTTTAATTTTTTATAAAGGGCTTCATCGGCTGCAAACACAACCGTAACGGCTGCATTTTCAAGAATAAATTTGATATCGTGTTCTGCAAGCGTTGGGTAAAGTGGTATCTGATAGGCGCCTATTTGCATAATAGCGAAATCGGTGATGTTCCACTCAGGTCTGTTTGGCGAAATCACTGCCACTCTGGATTCTTTTCCCAACCCGATACCAATTAATCCGCGGCTCAATGCATCCACAGTCTCACAAAACTTTTGGGTACTGTATTTTACCCACTTTCCGTTTATTTTACCACTAACAAATTCTTCCTTTGGAAATTTCTCTAAATTGTATTGAAGCAAGTCGAATACTCTTGTTATCGTTACAGCCATGGTACTTCGCTTAATATTTATATTATAGGAATTTGGTTCACAAAGGATATGCCCATATATTCTCCCTCTACGCCCCTTGTTTTCCAAACTTAACTAAAAATAATCAATATTATTTTACAATTGCAGTGTGATTTGGGTCATTTTTAGGAGGCGGATAAAGAACAATTCATGATTAGAGCAGCTCTCAACATTCTTCCCAATTCAGACCGCACTGTTATCTCTCTGCTCGTTCGCGATGTCGGAGTATGATATAAATCATTCAAGATCATCTGATAGATTTCTCCAAATTTTCTTTTCCTGAGCTAAACATCGCCGGCAAATCAAAGTAGAAAAGACTGTAGTTATCGTATAGCAATGCCATCAGTCCTACATTTAAATCTCCGTATGATAAGGGCAATTTGCTCTTTTTATAAAACAACCTCACTGAAAACCAGTATTTATAATCTGAATGTCATGCCGTGGCACAATAGTTGTTATGATGCTTTCATCTAATAAAAAGTTAAAAACAGACATTATGAAAAAATTAATCTTTACTCTATTTTGTTGCACTGCATTGCTAGCATTAACATCAAATGTGGCTAATGCTCAAAGTTATAAAACTGCACTAGGTATGCGTATTGACGCTGGCGACGGTTCAACCGGTGTTGGTTTTAATGTAAAACACTTCTTCTCTAGAAACGGTGCAGTTGATGCCAACCTTATCTTTTTTGACGGAAACGTTGTTGGTTTAGGTGCAGAATTTCAATATCAGGCTCCAATTGCAGGTGCAAGAGGATTAGACTGGTACTTAGGTGTTGGTCCGAATTTCTTGTTTGGAAAACACTCAACTGCAGTTCAACTTAGACCTACCGCTGGTTTAGATTTTAAAATCCCAAATGCACCAATTGACTTTGCATTTGACTGGCGCCCAATGTTTACCCTTAATCAAGGAACAGAATTTACCGCAGCGCGTTTCGGCATTTCATTACGTTACGCGTTCTAGATAAAACTACACATCTTCCTTATTGAAAAACAGCAAGGGCTGCGAATATGAATTCGCAGCCCTTGTTTTATATATACCTCATTCTATTTAAGTAACAGCGCCCCAATTTCCGCTACCGTTTTAGCACTAGAGGGGCCTTCAGCATTAGCAACCTTCCCCTCTTTATCGATAATCAAATACCTGGGAATGAAACTAATATTGAACTCTCTACCCAATTCGGCGCTTTGTGCATTATTCAGGAAATAATGCTCTCCTTCTATGTTATGACCGGCAATCAAATTTTGCCACGTGCTTTCAGTTGGTGAGCTGATGCATAAATACAAGAAAATAACGTCTTTATCGATGAACTGATTGCGGAGTTTTTTCGAATTGGCCATTTCTGAAAGACAGGGAACACACCAGGTTGCCCAAACATCCAGGTAAACTACTTTTCCCTTATATTTCTCAAGAATCGTTTTAACCAGCGCATCAGGGGGCAGCTTTTTGGCATCATTTAAAACAGACTTAGCARAGAGCTTGCTTTTATAAAGCCTGTCATACGCCAGTTGATAATCCTTTAAAAACAGCTTCTTCACCGGATTGTCACTAACTATTGATTTATAATTGGAGATTAATGAGTTGATATTTACTAATTGATTCTTATCCAATCTTTCCCTCAGAAATCTTGTCAGAAATACATCCTTTACAAAACGATTTTTATTAGATGCTATCTGATCAAAAGTCGCCTTTGTTTTAAATGTCATCAGGTATTCCTGGTCAAATCTGGTTGAATATGTGTTTATAAAATACTGTCTATCTGCCTCTGAGGCCTTGTTCACTGTATCAAGGATTTTCCGGCAAAGTGCTTTTTCATCCTCCGAAAACTCAATATGTTCTTTTAGGAGGTACCTGACCAAATCTGTAAACAGAATAGTGACCTCCTTACCAGATGCAAATGTTTCCCTTTCCAAAAATTGATAATAACTATTTAAAAAACTCTTATACCTAAAGTTTCCGAAAGCTTTCTGATTGTTTAATGGAGCTCCTATTGAATCGAGAAATTGTAATAGGTTTGGGTCTTTTTCTTTTGTCTTAAGTAATGCCATCAATAGATGGCTAGCTACAAAATATTTTGATTCAAGATCCGATTGTGCTTTCAGGAATGGATCGGCATTAAGAGCACTGAAATATTTAGCGTTAAAGTCAAGTACTTTTTTCAATTGTGCCGTTAATGATTGTTTAAATTGAATATAACCGCCTGGCTTTAAGGAATCCAGGGAATCAAAAGAAAAGAGATCAGTTGAACCTTGTGCTTCTCTCAATGAATTATAATATTCGTCTTGCTGGTTATTGGCATTAGCCATGTTCCCTTTAAACGTTTGCTTAGATGTATAATCCTCTAATCGCTTAAAATCGAAGTCCATCACATCTCCCGGCTTTGCAAAAAAACGCCCCGTGAAATACAAACCGAAGCGGATATCATCTCCAGACTTAACTCCTTGAGTGAGCTGTATTTCCTGATAACCATTAACAGGGAAAGTAACACTGTAATTCCCCATGCTATCTTTGCTAATTGGTATAATGACATCCTTGCCTGTAATCAGATCTATGTATTGAAATGCATATTGATCTGCTAAACCTTCGTTTTTAGCAAACTGCTTAATATTGCCTGTTATCGTGATGTTCTTTTGCGCTTCAATAGACAGCTTTGTTGAAGGTATTGAACGGTCTTTGCTCTGGCCAAATGCAGTTAGACACATAGCAAACAAATAAAAGATCATTATAAGATAACAAGAGAATGAGCGCATAATTTCTGGTTATAATTGGTTAATAATCCACAAGATAAACATTTACTTAAATGACAAAGATCATTTAACTTTTTTTAACTAGTACACTATTAAGCAATTACATATAAAAGCAAGGGCTGCGAATATGAATTCGCAGCCCTTGCTTTTATATGTAATTAAACAGGAGTCTCTCGACCAAGAAGTAGCGACGAAACGATTCACATAATCAAGAGATCTCTCCTGTCGTCGAGGACGGGGATGTGCTCCATATTATGCGCCCAATTCCCTTAAAAAATGCTTGCTAAGAAGAGGTCTAGGAATCATTGCGCTTTTTCAGCGCATTTATTCCAGACGCTGAATAGTAAGTGTTTTTTAACCTTTCTTTCCCAAAAGCCAACGATTTCTTACAGCCTTTTCTCCTTCGCTTGGATTCTCATTAACCGTAGTTATCAATTTAACATTCGGATTAGCCTTTAAGGTAAGTTTAATATCCCTTACCAAACCATCTCTTCTAATAGTAACGGTAATCACATCGCCAACATTTTTACTGGTAACTACCGGCATTTTCTCAATAGCAACCTCAACAGGCACGCCATCAACAGTTACAATCTGATCATTCACATTTAAGCCACCATCCCAGGCAGCAGAATTACGCGAAACAGCCGATACAATAATATCACCCTCCACCTTTTTAGATGCCACACCTAAATACGGAATAATTTTACCTTCATTTTCGTCTACAACACTAATACCCGCATAGCCAAAGTATTTTTTGTACTCAATAGCATCCGTTCCATTTACATATCTGGCCCAGAAATCAGTAAAGCTGATGCCGCTAATTTTCTCTACCATAGCCTTAAATTCAGCATCAGTATAACCTCTGCCTAATTTTTTATAGTACTCATGGTACATGCTTTTCATTACATCATCCAAACTCTTGGCTCCTTTAGTAGCATGGGCAATTTCAATGTCCATAAGCATACCAACAACCTCACCTTTACTGTAATAAGAAATGGTGGCGTTGTTAGAGTTTTCATTAGGACGATATGCTTTAATCCATGCATCGTAACTCGCTTCGGCGGCCGACTGAACTTTTGCGCCCGGTGTGTTTACCACATTGGCAATAGCTGTTGCTAGCGCCTGTGCGGTCTCATCAACAGTAAAAAAGCCAGCACGATGCGTTAGTTTATTCTCATAGTACGATGTAAAACCTTCGGCAACCCAAAGGTTTGTAGTGTAATTTTCATTATCGTAGTCAAATGGACCCAGGGCTACCGGACGTAAGCGTTTTACGTTCCAAAGGTGATAATACTCGTGTGCAACAAGATTTAAAAAATCTTTATATCCTTTTGGATCAGCATATTTATCTCTGGATGCGCCAAGTACGGTAGAATTTAAATGCTCCAGACCACCACCTCCAACGGAGCGGTTGTGTACTATAAAAGTATAGTGTTTATTCGGGTTCTCGCCATAAATAGCGGTTCCCTGCTCAACAACCTTAGCCATATCAACCTGTAGCTTTTCCTTGTCGTAATTACCACCTCCATACATAGCCACTTCATGTTTAACACCAGATGCAGTGAATTCAAAAACATCCTGGTTACCTACTTCAATAGGGCTATCGAACAAAAGATCGAAGTTCGATGCCGTATAAGTAAACGGTTTTCCGCTTACCGGCTCTAAGCCTGTAGATACCTTTTCCCAACCTTTAAACGGGTTCACTTTAACAGTGCTTGGTAAGTTTAGCATGCCATCAGGATAAATAAATATTCCGGTGCTTGATAAAAAAGCATGACTTTCATCAACAAAAGAGGTACGTACAGATACTTCAAAAGCATACACGCGGTATTTGATTTTTATGTTTTTTGCTTTAGCGGAATAAATTCTCCAGGCGTTTTTTCTTACTTTCTCGAACTTAACAGGCTTATCGTTTGCAGTAGCCGAAAAGCCCTCTACATTTTTTGCAAATTCGCGAACCAAGTATGATCCTGGTGCCCATACAGGCATTTTAACGTCTACATAATCCTTAGTTAATCCTGAAATGTTCATTTCCATTTCAACGTAATGTGCCTGTGGTTCAGTGAAATTTACCTCGAACCCAATCTTTACCTGCGACTTAGCTGTCATACTTATTGATAGTAATACGATTAATCCTGCTAATGATGTTTTCATCAAAAATTCTTTATTAATATAAGTTAGTTGTTTTTGCTGTGCCAAACTTAGATAAAAGTGCTTAAAATAGTGTATATTTTACCTACCGTTTAATATGCTCGTAAGTAAAATATTACGTTAATGGAGCTGTAACATCCTTAATACAAGCCTTGTGAGGCGCCATATTTGAATATTTTTGTACGCTAACAAAGTCAACACAGCCAATATGAAGCTCAAGTATATCGTTTATGCCCTAATTGTTTTAGGGTTTCTTTATTTTATTTATTACAGGATTTCGGCCAATAAGGCGATCGAAAATTCAGGTGGCGGAAAAGGCGGAGGCAAGGGAGCCAAAGGCGGCGCGCCAACAATGAATGTGAATGGCGTAGTAGTAAATGCTGCTGCTTTTAACAATGATCTTGAAATAACAGGGGCTGTTGAGGCCAACGAGGCTGTTACTTTAAAAAGTGAGGTATCTGGATTGGTTACCGCAATTAATTTTAAGGAAGGTACTAACGTAAGTAAAGGTACGCTGCTGGTAAAAATTAACGACAGGGATATACAGGCTCAGTTACAAGACGCACTTACTAAAGAACGATTATCGGCTACTAACGAAGCCCGGGCAAAACAGCTTTTGCAAAAGGGAGCAATTAGTCAGGAAGAGTATGATACCTCGCTTGCAGATTTGCAGTCGCTTAAATCGCAAACGCAATTGGTCCGTGCACAATTGGCAAAAACATCTATATATGCCCCTTTTAGCGGGAAAATTGGGTTGCGCTCTATTTCGGTTGGAGAGTATATTACCCCTGCCAGTGTTATTGCAAACCTGCTTAGCATAGATCCTATTAAAATAAACTTCGCGGTTCCTGAAAAGTATGTAGGCCAGATCAAATTACACTCTGAGATCTCATTTAGAACAGATGGATCTGCAAAATCTTACATCGGAAAGGTATTTGCTATTGAACCGGGAATAAATTCACAAACAAGAACATTACAGATTAAAGCATTGGCGGCTAACCCGAATAACGAGTTGCTGCCGGGTGCTTTTGCAAGGATTAAATTAGCGCTTACCACTTTAAACGATGCTATTTTAATTCCTAATGAGGCTATAATTCCTGTACTTGATGGGAAAACGGTATTTGTAAGTAAGGGCGGACAGGCACAGCAGATTTCTGTTGAGGCGGGTACGCGTACGGCAAAAGCTATCGTGATTACTTCGGGACTAAAAGTTGGAGATACAGTTTTAACCACAGGTGCCATGGCTCTTAAAACAGGGACGCCGGTACATGTAACAGTTACTAAAAACTAAGAGCGACAGGATGAGTATTTCAACCACGAGTATAAAAAGGCCGGTTTTGGCCATTGTAATGAACCTGATGATCCTTTTGTTTGGGGTTATCGGCTATAACTTTTTAGGAGTTAGGGAGTTCCCTAATATTGACCCTACGGTGGTTTCTGTGCGAACTTCTTATCCGGGTGCCAACTCTGATATTATTGAATCGCAGATCACTGAACCGCTTGAAAAATCTATTAATGGGATTGACGGGATCAGGAATATTTCTTCATCAAGTAATCAGGGTAGTAGTAATATTACCATAGAGTTTAATCTGGATAAAAATATAGACGATGCAGCCAATGATGTGCGCGATAAGGTTTCGCAGGCGGCAAGAAGTTTGCCTAAAGATATCGATGGCAATCCGGTTGTAAGTAAGGCTGATGCTAACTCTGATGCGGTAATTACGATGACGGTGCAAAGCGATAAGCGGAATGTAATGCAGCTAAGTGATTACGCTGAAAACGTGATTTCTGATAGGCTGCAAACCATAACCGGGGTTAGTAGTATACAGATACAGGGGCAAAGGAAATATGCCATGCGTATTCGTATAGACCCTAATAAACTGGCTGCCTATGGCTTAACATCGCAAGATATTGTTACTGCGTTAGACAGGGAAAACGTAGAGTTGCCATCTGGTAAAATTACGGGTGCAAGTACGGAACTGGTGATAAAAACCTTAGGTAAATTAACTGACGAAGATGAATTTAACAACCTGATTCTGAAAAATGATTCGGACAATGTAGTGCAGTTAAAAGATGTTGGCTACGCGGTTCTGGGTTCTGAAAACGAAGAAACTGTTTTAAGGGAATCTGGAAAGCCTATGGTTGCTGTTGGCTTGGTTCCGCAGCCGGGAGCTAACTACCTTGACATTTCTAAAGA
Organism: Pedobacter sp. 05L430; assembly: GCF_056397585.1. Taxonomy (NCBI): domain Bacteria; kingdom Pseudomonadati; phylum Bacteroidota; class Sphingobacteriia; order Sphingobacteriales; family Sphingobacteriaceae; genus Pedobacter; species Pedobacter sp. 05L430. The sequence goes on from NZ_JBFTNT010000005.1 coordinate 44,427, forward strand.
GTTTTACAAGCGGTTTGAGCAGCTGCAAAAAGATATTCCACAGGATATAAAACTTAATGTTTCGTTGGATACAACCAGGTTTATCCAGAGCTCTGTTACTGAGGTTGCGGAAACGATTATCTTGTCGCTGATTCTGGTTATTCTGATCATTTACCTATTCTTTAGGGATTGGGCAATTGCAATGAGGCCGCTGATAGATATTCCGGTATCGCTGGTGTTTACGTTTTTTATCATGTACATTTTTGGGTTCTCGATTAATGTATTGTCGCTGCTGGCAATTGTACTGGCAACGGGTTTGGTGGTTGATGATGGTATTGTGGTTACAGAAAATATCTTTAAAAAGGTAGAAGAGGGCTACTCCCCTTTTGAGGCCGCAATTAAAGGTTCTAACGAGATCTTTTTTGCTGTTATTTCAATTTCAGTAACCTTAGCTGCAGTGTTTTTACCGGTTATATTTTTGCAGGGCTTTGTAGGCCGGCTGTTTAGGGAGTTTGGGGTGGTAATTGGGGCCGCCGTGCTCATATCGGCATTTGTATCGCTTACTTTAACACCGATGCTAAATGCTTACCTGATGAAAAAAAGCGGGCACAAAAAATCCAAATTCTACGACATGACGGAGCCATACTTTGTGGCCATGAATGATTGGTACGAAGAAAAACTAAACAAGTTTTTGGACAGAAGGTGGTTGGCAATTCCTATTATTTTGGTTTGTTTGGGTCTTATTGTTTTGTTTTGGAAGATATTGCCTAAAGAAACCGCTCCTTACGACGACAGAAGCGCGATTAACATGAACCTTACTCTACCTGAAGGCTCTTCTTTTGCCTATACTGATGATTTTGTGGGTAAGGTTTCCCAAATGGTTCAGGATTCTGTGCCTGAAAAGAAAGTGGCTATTACGGTTACCTCGCCGGGCTTTGGTGGTTCGGCATCTACAAATAGCGGGTTCGTAAGAATGGGCTTAAGTGACCCGGGAGAAAGGCAACGTTCTCAGGCTGATATTACTAATGCTTTAACCAAGATTACCAGAAAATATACTGAAGGAAAAGTGGTTGTAACGCAACAGCCTACTATTTCGGTTGGCCGTAGGGGTGGTTTGCCTATCAATTACATTATACAGGCTCAGAATTTTGAAAAGCTAAGAGAAAAAGTGCCTTTGTTTATGGATGAGGTGGCTAAGGATCCTACTTTTACAACTTCTGATGTGAATTTGAAGTTTAATAAGCCCGAAATTGACTTAACTATTGACAGGGCTAAGGCCAAAAACCTGGGGGTTTCTGTTGCAGATATTGGTTCTGCTTTACAATTGGGCTTAAGCGGTCAGCGCTTTTCTTACTTCTTTATGAACGGAAAGCAGTATCAGGTTATTGGTCAGTTTGAGGTTGGCGACAGGAAAGATCCACTTGATCTTAGTTCTGTATATGTTAGAAACGATAAAGGTGAGTTGATTCAGATTGACAACCTGGTTTCGAGTAAAGAAGAGAGCAGTCCGCCACAGCTATTCCGAAATAACCGCTTTACCGCAGCAACTGTTTCGGCGGGGTTGGCTCCGGGCAAAAGTATTGGAGAAGGTCTGGATGCAATGGACAGGATATCGGCTAAAATACTTGACGAAACGTTTTCTACAGATTTAGGCGGTGAGTCGAGAGATTTTAGAGAGAGTTCATCTAATACTTCTTTTGCCTTTGGCCTTGCGTTATTGTTGGTTTACCTCATTCTTGCAGCACAGTTCGAAAGTTTTAAAGACCCTATTATCATTATATTAACGGTACCGATGGCTGTAGCCGGTGCATTTTTATCCCTCTGGTTGTTTGGCCAAAGCTGGAATATATTTAGCCAGATTGGCACCATTATGCTGATCGGACTGGTAACTAAGAATGGTATTTTGATTGTTGAATTTGCCAATCAGCTTAAAGAAAAGGGCAAGAGCGTTCATGATGCAATCAGAGAGGCTTCAGTATCGAGGTTAAGACCTATTTTGATGACCAGTTTGGCTATTGCCATTGGTGCGCTTCCTATTGCAATGGCATTAGGTGCCGCTGCAAAAAGCAGGATGGGTATGGGTATTGTGATTGTTGGTGGTACTATATTCGCGCTGATTCTTACGCTGTTTGTTATCCCTGCTATTTATTCGTTCTGGTCTAAAGAACACAAGGAAAATTCAGAACTAAAAGAGTCTTTAATAGCTGCGTTGAAAACGGAAAATGTATAAGTGGCCATTTACAAAGAGAAACATGAAAAAGCTTAATTTTATTTTGATCATACTTCTTGCAGCCTTTGTACAAAATGCAGCTGCCCAGGAGAAACTAACGCTTCAACAGGCAATTACCATCGCTCTGCAAAATAATTACGACATAAAATTGGTTAACAATGATTTGCAGATTGCAAAGAACAACACCAATATTGGCAATGCCGGTTTTTTACCTGGGGTTACAGGGAGTTTTGCAACGGACGGGAGTAGACAAAATACAGTACAAACCACTTCTACTGGTGCTGAGAGAGTTGCCGATGGTGTTAGGAATACAAGCATGAACTACGGTGTTGCGCTGGATTGGACCATTTTTGACGGCTTTAAGATGTTTGCTACTTATGATAAATTAAAGGAGTTGCAAAAACAGGGCGAGGTAAATGCAAAAGCCGCTATATTAACTACAATTGCTGATGTAATTAATTCATATTATGCAGTGGTAAAACAGCAACAGCTTGTTGTTGCCAATGACAGTGCATTGGATATTTCGAGATTTAGATTAACCATTGCTGATAACAAACTGCAGCTGGGTAAGGGTTCGAAACTTGATGTTTTAGCTGCTCAGGTTGACTACAATACCGATACATCTGCCTATTTACAGCAAAAAAACCTTTTGCAAACATCAATGATTACGCTTAATCAGGTTATGGCCAGGGCTATTGATACTAAATTTACTGCGGAAGAGGATATGGACATTGATTACAAACTGAATTATACCCTGTTGCAGGAGCAAACGTTACAGTTGAATCCTGATCTACAGAATGCTTTTATTAATAAAAAGGTGGCTGAACTTAGTTTAAAAGAGGTAAAGGGACAGCGTTATCCGGTAGTTGGTGTAAATGGTGGTTATGCATTTTCGAGAAGCGCCAACCCTACTGGGTTTAACCAGAAATTTAGAGGTCAGGGTATCTCTTATGGCTTAACGGCAAGCATGAATATCTTTAATGGTTTTTTACAGCGTCAGAATGAAAGAAATGCTAAGGTGCAGATCAATTCATCTGAAGTGGAGCTTGAAAAAACCAAGCAAACTATTAACGCCCAGCTGCTAACTGCTTTCGAGAATTATAAAACAAGCCTGGATTTGTTAAAGGTTGAGACTAAAAATGTTGACATTGCCAAGCAAAATCTAGATATCACTTTAGCAAAGTACAGGCTAGGAAGCATTGCCCCTCTGGAACTTAGAGAGGCCCAAAGAAACGCTATAAACGCAATCACCAGGTTTTTAGATGCTCAATATCAGGCAAAACTTACAGAAATCAGTTTAAAAGAGATAAGTGGCACTTTAAATATCCAATAAGATTAGTATTTTTATCGCATGATTCTAGTAGCAGACAGTGGTTCTTCTAAGACCGATTGGATGGGTTACAGCCCCAATGAAAAAATCAACTTTAGTACGCAAGGAATAAACCCTTATTTCTTAAATGCACATGATATTTTCAAATTGTTTTCAAAGAAGAAAGAAATTGCCCCTTACGCTGATAAGGTTAAAGAAATCTATTTCTTTGGTGCAGGCTGCTCGTCGCCTGATAAAATTGAGGTGATCTCTAACGGGATTTCTTCTTTCTTTACCAAGGCTTATGTGTCAGTTGAGCATGATTTAATTGGTTCGGCATACGCCACTTGTGGTGATAAAAAAGGACTGACTTGTATTTTGGGTACTGGTTCTAATATTTCTTATTACGACGGTAAAGAAGTTCATAACGGGGCACATGGCTTGGGTTATGCTCTTGGTGATGAAGGCTCAGGCACCTATTTTGGTCGCAAACTGATCACAAGCTATCTATATCATCAGATGCCTGCTGATCTTGCTGTTGAATTTGCCGATACTTATCAAATTGACAAGGAATCTGTTATTACCAATCTTTATCAAAAACCAGCACCAAATATCTACCTGGCCTCGATAAGTCGTTTTATGGCTTCTCATCCTGATCATCCTTTTATTATTAATATTTTACGTGAGGGTTTCCAGGAATTTGTAGATTCCAACATTAAGGATTACCCTAATTATAAAAGCCTTGATACTCACTTTGTAGGCTCTATTGCATTTTACTATCAGGATATTTTAAGAGAGGTTTGTATTGAGAATCAGGTAAAAGTTGGTAAGATATATCAAAAACCTATTGAGGGTATTTACAACTACATCYTAAGAAAAGAAGGCATCATGGTTTAAGCTGCGTTTTATCCTTTTTACATCATAGACCGCTCCTGCCGCAGGCAGTAAACCGAACTCGCATCATTGGTACGTCGGGATCATCTTCTTAGGCCGTAGCAGTGCCGGTTGAAATGATTAACATGATTATAAACGCCTATTTCCTTATATGGATTCAAGTCTATATAGATTATTTACCACTGACAAATTTCTTTAATTAACCGAATATTGGTTTCATAGACAGCATCTTTACGAAAATTTACGAGGAGTTACATGAACGTTTGATCGGGCCTGCCATTTACACGCATTCTATCTCTCTTTCTATTTAGAGGAACTTCGGCACAATTCCTGTTGAAGGGATACAATTACAGGGAGAAGATCACAACTGACAAAAGCAAAGTAACTGATGCCATTTTTCTGCTTATAAGGATCTTGTAAATTCCCCAGTGTTAATAGGACCTGATGATGACTTGAAACATGGTAGTGAATATTGCGGAAACAAAATACAAACCATGGAGGGCAAAGACATAAATTTTTTATCTGAGCATCCTTTAACCGGACTAATGAAGCGAAGACAGTGCGTCCCTAAGTAGTGTAGATACAATTTTGGAAATCTATATATTCTGCATAAACCCGACCAACTATTTGGACAGATTTAGATGATTATCATTCCGGGCTGTATAGGAAGAATTAAGCCACTTCATACACCGCTATTCGCTTGTCCATTTCGGCAGTTACCATGGAGGCTATCCAATCCAATTTTTTCTGTTCGGTTGAACTAAAGTCTCTATGTTGACTATCTACAATACAAATTGAACCCACATTAAGTCCTCCTTTAGTCGTGATAACAGCCGAAGCAAAAAATTGTATCCCAAGTTCACCAAGCATCATTGGATTTAAAATTAACCCAGGTTTTTTTGTGATGGTTTCAAATTTCACAAGACTATCATTCTGTATTGCAATTGAACATATATTGTTAGCTTGATCGGTATCCAGATCAGCAGACTCTGATTGTTCTGACATACCCCAGACTTTATAGTTGTCTACAAAATTGATCATCGCTAAAGGAACATTTAACATCTTTGCCGATACTGCTACTAGTTTATCAAACACTGGCTCCGGCTTAGTATGCAAAATTTTATATTGCTMTAAGTTTTCCAGGCAAGGATATTCATTTGGTGAAATTACATTGATTCCAATCATACTTACAATTCGCAAAACAATTAAACTTAATTTATCCCATAGCACTTGCAATCAAGGTATTGCATAGCAGCTAATATGTCGGTTACATGGCAATTACCATACCCGATTTGTTATTGTGCTTTAAAAAATTGCTTTTTTATGGCTAACGACAAATAAATGTATCTTCTATTATTAATTGAAGGGGATTTACGATTGAGGATGAAAAACGAGGGATCAGGATTATGTGCGACAAAAGCTACAATTCAGAAAAAGTAAAGAGGGGTAAACCTTCCTCAAACTGGATTCATTTCCCCAATATTTACAGATAAGGTTAAAAAAACAGGCCTTCAAAAATAAAATTCTGAAGGCCTGTTAACAGACGGGTATTCGTATTTTATTTCTTTGTAACCTTGAATTCAGTTCTCCTGTTAAGGGCACGACCTTCAGGATTATCTTTGCCATTAGGTAGTTCATTAGGAGCTACTGGTTTTGTTTCACCATAGCCTCTGCTTGTCATTCTTGAAATCGGTATTCCTTTTGAAACTAAATAGTCTACGCAAGATTTCGCTCTTCTCACTGACAGGTCCATATTATAAGCATCTGAACCTTTGCTATCTGTATGCGCACTTAGCTCGATTTCAATCTTAGGGTTATCCTCCATGATTGAAAATAAATGATCCAGCTTACCTTTTGAATCTTCAGTTAATGTTGCTTTATCAAATTCATATAGCACATCCTTAAGTACTATAGGTTTGTCAATTTCGTAAGGAGTTAAACAAATATCAGGACTAAACAATGTATCTTTTTTTGCTAAATCATCATAACTGAAGTTTAAAATTTTAGAGAAGTACTTATCTTTTTCTGCTGTAAGTTTTAGCTTACGATTAGAATTTACTTTGAACGTGTACTCTCCGGCTTGATTTGTAACTGTTCTAAGTGTTTGCAATGAATCAACAAGTATAATAGTGGCATCTTGTAAGGGCTGTTTTGTATCACAATCGTATACAATACCTTTAACGGTAAGGTATTCACGTTTTACATTAAAAACCTCCAGACAGCAAAGAGATTCACGGTCTGAACTAATATAGCCTTCGGTATCTGAATTATCAGAAGGAGTATAATAGATATCGTCTTTTGATGAGTTAAATGGATAACCAACATTGCGAGGGTCTGACCAATTAGTGAAATCACCCTCACTTTCATAAAAATCAAATCCACCCATCCCTATTCTGCCATTACTACTGAAAAGCAATTTATTGGTTTGAGCATTATAGTAGGGAGCCTGATCATCTTCAGGGGAGTTTATCTTATTACCTAAATTTATCGCTTGTCCTAATGACCCATCAGTTCTCAAAGGGCAATACCATAAATCATACTTACCTTGTCCACCAGGTCTGTTAGACGAKAAGATTAAGTATTTGCCATCTTTAGTTACAAAGGGCTGAATAGCATTAAATCCTTTTACATTTACCTGGCTTCCTAACTCAACTGGATCGCCCCAACCTTTATCTGATGAAGCTAGTTGGTAGATCTTTTTGTCGCCCTGAGCTGTCCAGCTGGTAATATAAATGGCCTTTCCGTTTGGATGAAAAGCCGGAGCAGCTGCTTCTTTGTTTAAACTGTTTAATGCTACCTTTTTAATTGTGATGCCTCCCGTTAAAGGATTACCTGGAGTTTCATATACTGCATTCAAATATGGGGTCTCTTTTTTTGACACTTTCGCATTACTTTGATCAGTTAAGATTTCCTTTTTGCCTGCATCACCTACTGGTCTGGAAGATGTAAAGTAAAATTTACTGTCTTTTATAACCGGTGTATAGTTTGATCCTTTCTGGTTAATATCGTTTTGAAGCTTGGTTAACTTAAACAATCTCGGATAGCGCAATTCAAATAATGCAAACTGGCAAGAAGCTATTTCAGATTTTGTTTTTGCGGCATACGCATCATTAAGTTTATACTTGCCGGCAAATTCATTGAAAGCCGTAACTGCTTCTTCAAATTTTTGATTTGCCCTCAGTGATTCGGCATACCAAAATGTAGCAAGTACATATTTCGGATCCTTAAATTCCTTTGCCAAAGCATACCATTTCTCTGCGTCAGTAAAGTTTTTATAAAGCCTTAACGATTCAGCCAATTGAAATACGCTGTATTCGTAATCTTCCTTTTTAGGGTTATCTTGTTTAATCTTATTTGCAAAACCATAAGGCACTACAAACCCAGCACTATCTGCGGAGGATAGTTGCAGTGATCTTTTATAATATTCTGCGGCTGCGTAATACTCTTTATTTTGAAAATAGACATCCGCTACTCTCTTACTATTGGTTACAAATTGCGCATTTGCAGCAGTTGTGAATAAGCACAGGATCAGTAATGTTTTAAGCAGTTTCATCTGTAAATGATTTATTTATGTTTAGGTGGTCAGATGGAGCTCGCATGATGAATCATGCTAGGTTCATATCGCGTTAGTTTATAATCTTGGACAAAAGAAGTTAGGGCCTGTAATTCCCTTCCTACTGGTAAATGAAATGGATAACTCTAACCCTCCCTGATTACGTGTAGCTCTACTTAAACTTGAAGTGTTAAAATCATAACTTACCCCAAAGACCATATTTTTTAGGTGTAACCCGAAGAAAGCTATCGCAGAATCATCAACCCTATAATTAGACCCGAAAAGCAAATCTGATTCCTGATTAAGCATAAACTGTGCATAAGCCCCGATTGCTATTTCGCGTGCATTACCCTGTTTCATGTATAACCCATTTGGTGTAATATCAAGAACTTCTGACATTTTGATTCTAGCACCTCCATGAGCTGCATATCTAATTGGCATACGAACGCTATTCCCTAAAAACTTATCGACTGGCCTGGTAATATGCCCTGCCATTGCACCTCCGAACACGTTAACTCTTTGTCCTGGATTTCCATCGAAATACATAAATCCTGCATTCACATCTGGCACTAATGTGTTAGATGAAGCAAAGGATTCGTTTATTCCAAAATTGGGATCATAACCCGTTATTGGATTGAATTGTGCACCCAGGGTGATCTTTGATGGATCAAAGCTTTTATTAAGAATACCAGCCTGCAAACCAAAGTTTATCATGTTTAAACCGATCTTTCCAAAGTGGATACGATAAGCTCCTGAAACCATAGCGCTTAGGTGATTATAACTAATATCTCCAGCATTCTGATTCAAAACCATTGCACCGAATGCTAAGTTTTTAACCGGGGCCATGTCAAATGACGCCCCCCCGGTTAAAAATGAATTTGAAATAGTTCCCCACTGTTGTTTGGCATTCAAAGAAACCCGGTATTCACCGTCCGTTACCCCGGTTAGTGCTGGGTTTAGCCATAGCGGGTGAGCGTAGTATTGAGAGAAGTGCGGATCAATCTGTGCAACCACCCTTACAGCTCCCAAACTTAAAAATGCTCCTAGTGCTATTATTTTTATTAGTTTCTTCATAACAAATTTGTTTTTCGAGTTTTTAGGTAAATGATTAATATTAACTGGAAACATCTTTTATCTTAATAGGGTTATTGTGCCTTTTTTAGTGGTTTTAGTCCCGTCATTAAATTCCGCTTCCAGGAAATACACATACACACCGTTCGGCTGTATATCACCTTTATACGTTCCATCCCATCCATTTTGAATGTTTAATGATTCGTAAATAAATTGTCCCCATTGATTGTATAYACGCAACTTCATTTTTGCAATTGTATTTCCGTACACGTACAGAATATCATTTTTACCATCATTATTTGGTGTAAATGTATTAGGGACAAAAATTGTGTTTCCTAGAGGATTATCGCTCTTAGCAGTTAAGCTGGTTGCGTCACTCAGTTGACAGTCAAGCTGACCTTTAGCCCTAACTCTTATTGTTACACTTTGATCAGGTTTCAAACCAGCTACCAGATAAGTAGTTCCAGTCGCTCCACCTGTAGGTGCAACCCATGTTAGTCCATTATCTAATGAAACTTCGTAAGCAGTTGCTCCTGGTATTGGATTCCACTGGAATGTTATTTCTGTTGCTTTGTTCTCTTTAACAGTAACCACTGGTGCCTCAAGTTTACCTAGTACAGTTACCACAACTGATGTGCGTGTTGTACTTGAGCATCCTGTTGCATTGCTACTTTCCACATAATAAGTTGTAGTTGTTGTTAGAGCCGGTGTAGTAAATGTTACACCCTGAGCAATTGAAGTTCCTCCGGTTGCTGCAGTATACCAGCTATAAGTAAGCGCTGCATCTGGATTGGTTACTGAAAGTGTAGCAGTTGTACCTGAACACAATGGCCCTTCAGCTCCTGATATTGCAGGTGGCGCTGTAGGAATTGGTGAAGCGTTTACTTTAACTGCTGTACGACCCGTACTTACACAAGATGCTGTTGAAGCTTCAACATAATATGTAGTAGTTGTTGTGATTGCAGGCGTAGTAAAGCTTGTGCCTGTACCAACAGCTGTTCCAGCAATTGGAGTAGTATACCATTTGTAGGTTACTCCATTAGTTTGAGGACTTGAAACACTCAATACAGCCGGAGTTCCTATACAGGCATCTACAACTGCTGAAACTACAATTGGTGTTTGTGGTTTTGGTGAAACAGTTACTGTTACTTTAGTTCTACCAGTTGCATTTCCACAACCTGAAGCACTTACTGCCAATACGTAGTAATCTGTATTAGTAGTTAAGGTTGGTGTGGTAAATTCTTCACCAGTAAATAATAATGTTCCTCCTGCTAACTCACTGTACCATTGGTACAAGATCCCTGCCTCAGCATTAGCTACTTTTAACACAGTTGATTCGCCGCTGCATATACTTGTTCCTGCACTAGCAACATCTGGTGTTTCTGGTAAAGGATTAACTGTAATTGTAACCACTTTTGCTGTTGCGGCAGTGTTCTCGCATTTATTAGCAGCCCTAACAGTTACATAGTAAGTTGTAGTTGCTGTTAACACCGGAGTAGTAAACTCTGCCCCGGTAAACACTGCATTGGTTAATGCTGCATCACTGTACCAGGTAAACACCGGATTAGTAGCGGTTGTACTGCTTGCTGTAAGCGTGGCAGTTGTGCCTGCACAGAATGGTGAGCCTGCTCCTGCTACAACAATGTCAGCTGCTGTGGCTGGTGGATTAACCGTTACGGTAACAACCTTAGCTGTGGCTGCTGTATTGTCGCATCTGTTATCGCCTCTTACKGTYACATAATAAGTAGTGGTTGCTGTTAATACTGGAGTAGTAAATTCTGCTCCGGTAAATGCTACATCGGTTAGCGCAGCATCTTTATACCAGGTGAATATTGGGTTTGTTACTGTTGTACTGCTTGCGGTTAGCTTAGCAGTTGCACCTGCACAGAATGGTGAGCCCGCTCCTGCTACAGCAATATCAGCTGCTGTGGCCGGTGGATTAACCGTTACAGTAACAGTCTTAGCTGTAGCAGCTGTGTTTTCACATCTGTTGTCGCCGCTTACAGTTACATAGTAAGTTTTGGTGGCAGTTAATAATGGTGTATTAAATTCTGCTCCGGTAAATACTGCATTGGTTAAGGCGGCATCACTGTACCAGGTAAATACTGGATTAGTTACCGTTACACTRCTTGCAGTTAACTTAGCTGAAGTACCTGCACAGAAYGGAGAATCRGCTCCTGCCACATTGATATCAGCGGCTGTTGCCGGTGGATTAACGGTTATCGTAACCACTTTTGCTGATGATGAGGTGTTTTCACATTTGTTAGATCCCCTTACAGTTACATAATAACTGGTAGTTGCAGTTAACACAGGTGTTGTGAAGGCTGCTCCCGTGAATACAGCGTTGGTTAACGCAGCATCACTGTACCAGGTAAAYACAGGGTTGGTCACTGTTGTAGTAGTTGCAGTCAATTTAGCTGTTGTGCCAGCACAAATCGGATCATCAGCACCACCTACACTTATGTCTGAAGCCACTGCCGGAGGATTTACGGTTAAGGTAACCACTCTTGCTGTTGATGCAGTGTTTTCACATTTGTTAGATCCCCTTACAGTTACATAATAAGTTGTTGTTGCGGTTAACACTGGAGTAGTAAATTCTGCTCCGGTAAATACTGCATTGGTTAACGCAGCATCAGTATACCAGGTAAATACCGGATCAGTTACTGTTGTRCTGCTTGCTGTTAATTTAGCAGTTGTTCCSARRCAAATCGGCGCCCCTGCACCCGCCACTGTAATATCAGATGCTATTGCAGGTGGGTTAACAGTTAAGGTTACAACTTTAGCATTMGCTGCTGCGTTTTCACACTTATTAGAACCTCTTACRGTTACATAATAAGTTTTAGTAGCTGTAAGCGCTGGTGTATTGAATATTGCTCCGGTGAATACCACATCAGTTAATGCGGCATCACTATACCAGGTAAATACTGGGTTGGTTACTGTTGTACTGCTTGCAGTTAGCCTAGCAGTTGTACCTGCACAGAATGGTTTATCGGCTCCACTTACATTAATATCTGTTGCCAAAGCTGGAGGATTAACTGTTAATGTGATTGCTTTAGCCGTTGCTGCAGTGTTTTCACATTTGTTAGATCCTTTAACTGTAACGTAGTAGGTTTTGGTTGCGGTAAGTGCCGGAGTGTTAAAAATTGCTCCGGTAAACACCGCATTTGTTAACGCAGCATCACTGTACCAGGTGAACACTGGGTTGGCAACCGTTGTACTGCTTGCCGTTAATTTAGCGGTATTGCCCGCACAGAATGGCGCATCAGCCCCAGCTACACTTATATCAGCAGCAAGTGCAGGCGGGTTAACAGTTAAAGTAACTGCCTTAGCTGTTGCTGCGGCATTTTCGCATTTGTTGCCTCCTTTAACGGTAACATAATAAGTAGTAGTTGCAGTAAGGGCTGGTGTTTTAAATGTTGCTCCCGTAAATGCAACATCAGTTAAGGCCGCATCTTTGTACCAGGTAAACACAGGATTTGTTACTGTTGTACTGCTGGCGACAAGATTTGCTATTGCACCAGCACAGAAAGGTGTTCCTGCTCCGCTAACGGCAATGTCTGCCGCAGTTGCAGGAGGGTTCACTGTTATGGTCACAATTTCTGCACCTGAACTTAAGTTTTCGCATTTATTAGAACCTTTTACTGTTACATAAAGCGTTGTTGATGCGGTCAGAGCCGGTGTTTTATAAACAGGTCCTTCAAAAAGCTGATTAGTTAACGCAGCATCGCTGTACCATGTAAATACCGGATTGGTAACAGTAGTTGTAGTTGCTGTTAATGTAGCTATCGTACCTGCACAGAATGGTGCGTCAGCTCCACTTACCGCAAGATCAGCTGCTGTTGCAGGTGGGTTAACTGTTAAGGTCACTGTTTTAGCGGCAGCAGCAGTATTCTCACATTTATTTGCACCTCTTACCGTTACATAATAAGTTGTGGTTACAGTAAGTACAGGAGTTTTAAATGTTGCACCTGTAAAGGCCACATCAGTTAACGCTGCATCTTTATACCATGTAAATATAGGTGACGTTACGGTGGTACTTGTAGCCGTTAGTGTTGCTTCTGTTCCTGCACAGAAAGGTACATTGGCTCCGGCAACAGTTATGTCAGTTGGAAGTGCTGTTGGATTTACTTCTAATGTAATTTTAGTACGTGGCGTTGTATTTACACATGAGTTACCATTTACCGCCTCTACATAGAAGTCATGTTTGCCTACAGATAATCCTGCAGGAGTAGTATAAGTGTCGGTATTTGAAGCTAAAAGGTTACCGCCTGTTAACGCGTCGTACCAGTTGAAGGTAACACCTGTTACAGGATTCACTTTTAACGCTACCGGAGTATTAGGACAAGTAGTTGCAGGGTTTCCTGTTGCAGCCACTGGTGCATTTGGTGATGCAAGGATGGTAACTGTTACCTTCGTTTTAGCACTTTGACAGCCATTACGTAATGCAAGTACGAAATAATCATAGGTACCTGCTGCAAGTGTTGGATCAGTGGTTAAACTTGCACCGTCTTTGCCGGTTAAATACTCAGTTCCTTTATACCATCTATACACAATACCCGCAATTGGGTTTTGTACAGATAAGGTAGCTGAAGTACCGGCGCATGCACTAACTGTGGCGCTTTGAACAGTTGGAGCAACAATAGCACGTTGAGCGTAGTTAAAATCAAGTGTATTCAGAACCGAGGCAACACCCGATCTTATTCTTAACTCTACTCCGTCAAATTGTTTCTGAGGAACGAAAGAAAGTATTGCGCCTCTGTCTCCGCTAAGCAGTTCAAGGTGAACAATCGGATTGCTAACAACAATCATATCGTTATTGCTAACGCCTGCTTTCAGTGTTGTTAATTCTACAGAAGATAAAATTGATAGCGACAATAATTTACCAGGAGAACTTACGCGAACGCGAAGTGTATCACCAACATTAGATAGGCTTGTAAATCCAACTTTTTGATAAACTGAGGCGCCCAATGCACCAACTGGCATAACAAATGAAGAGGCACTTTCTGCATCATCATCGATTGCTTTTTCTGGGTTAAATACCCCTGTTAGTATGCCCAAACCATCAACCCCATATCCAAGATCCACGGTCGCAGCTTCACAAGGAATGTCTGTCGGAGATGCATTTGGGGTAACAGTTACCACTACTGACGCTCTTGCTGAAGCCGGACATCCTGAAGCTAACTCTGCAGTTACATAGAAAGTTCTTGTGATATCAACAGTTCCTGTATTTATTAATGGGTCTGTGGTGTACTCAGCTGTAGTGGCAAGAACTGTTGTTGAAGTTGGAGAATCATACCATTTAAACAATGCACCTGCTGTACTTGAGGTAGCAGTAAGAATTGCACGAGCGCCTGATCTAACAGTAACAGATGCCGGTGTGATTACCGGTTTATCCAGTGTACCTACTTTAATATTAGCCGTTGCTTTTGCAGACTCAACTAAACAACTATTAACCGCAGACACGGAATAGCTGGTAGCTGCATTAACACCTGTTACTGTAAAGGTTACTCCATCTTTACCTGCCTGGTATACACCTGTACTATTATACCATTTATAAGTAATTCCGGTAAGCGGATTGCTTACAGCTAAAGTAACATCGTTACCCAAACAGGTATTAATATCGTTTGATACCAAAACAGGCGTTTGAGGTGTAGGTGTAACTGTAATATTGACTGCAGTTCTATAGCTTGTACAACCAGAGGCAGTATTTGCTTCTACAAAATATCTTGTATTAGCAGTTAAAGCAGGTGTTGTGAAACTAGTTCCATTTGCCTGGAATACTCCCGCTGCATTGTACCATTTATATGTGATACCTGCCTTAGGATTTAGTACAGTGAGTGTAGCTGTTTGAGAAGCACAAGCTGTAACATTCGGCACAGTTACTTCAGGAGCCACTGGAACGCGTTGTGCATAGTTTACATCAACAGTAGTCAGTACTCCTGCAAGTCCTGAATTTACGCTAACCTCAATTTTATTAAATCTTTTTGTTGGTACAAATGAAACTAGCGCTTCAGTGTTTCCACTTAACAATTCCACACGTACCAGAGGATCGTTTATTGCTAAACCATCATTGTTATTTGTATTATTTTCATAAGTACCCACACGGATGCTTGAAAGAATGCCCAATGAAAGTAATTTTCCTGGGGCACTTAACAATACGCGCACAGTATCACCAATATTTGACAAACTCGAATAGCCCAAACGTTGATAAACTGATGCATTTAATGCACCTATTGCAAGGACTAAAGAAGATCCGGTTTTGGTATTGTTGTCTATAGCTAATTCAGGATTAAACACCCCCGAAAGAAGTGCAACACCCCTCACTCCATGCTCTTCTAAAGTTGGAGCTTCACAAGGAACCGGGTTCGGGCTACCGCCACCATTTACATTAATTGTTACCTGAACACGACTTGGTGCTGAACAACCCGTAGTACTAGAAGTTGCCTCCAGGTAATACGTAGTTGTTGCAGTAAGTGGTGGAGTTACGTAAGTTGGTCCCGTTGCAATGGCTGTTGTTGAAGTTGCAGACGTATACCATTTGAATATAACGTTTGCATCTGCAGACGTTGCTGTCAATATAGCCGTTTGACCTGGGTTAATTGTTGTAGCAGATGCTTGAATCTGTGGTAGCACCGGAAGTGGGTTTACACTTACAGCAACCGCCGTACGTGTAGCGCTTACGCAGGTACCGTTCGCTGCTTCAACATAATAAGTTGTATTTACAGTTAACGCTGGTGTTGTAAATACTGCACCAGTGAAAATTGCTGTTCCACCTGTTGCGACAGTATACCATTTATAAGTTGTGCCTGTTACCGGGCTTGTAACTGGAATTACAGCTGAAGACCCTGAACAAACAGGGGCGACTGCAGCTACTACAGGTTTAGCCGGAGCAGTAGTTACAGTAACTGTAACAGGAATACGTGTTTTATTCGCACAACTTCCTTTGCTAACTTCTATATAATAAGTTGTGTTTACAGTCAATACAGGGGTTGTAAAGTTTTCTCCGGTATGAACCAAAGTTCCACCTGTGGCATCTGTGTACCATCTTAAAGTTGTTCCACCGTTTGCAGCTGCAGAAAGAACTGTTGCCGATCCTGAACAGATTGTTTGGCCAGTTGCAGAAACAGTTGGATTTGGATAAATCACTTCAGCTCCATAAATACGTAGATTTACCAWGGCTGACACAAGTCCACCAGCCCTAACTTCTACTCTATCGTAGATGCCCGTTGCCGGTAATGTCGCTGAAAATCTATTACCGCTTAATAGTTTCAGATATAGCAACGAAGCGTTAAGATCATAGGTTTTAACAACGGATGTGCCATTCATTATTCTTACCTGAATACCACCTAACACCGTTACATCTGCTAAGCCGGTCGGAGTTTCAAGATCCAGACGGATACTGTCGGTTGCAGCACCCGAGCTTGGGAACAGCAATCTTTGATACCCTGAACCAGCAACACCTACTGGAAGCGCTATTGAAGTATAATTTGTGAAGTTATTATCAACAGAATTACCTGGATCAACTATAGCACATAACAGACATATACCTTCGATGCCACTTTGCTGGCTATTAGCCGCATTACAGTTTGGATTAACTGGCCCGCCGACTACAGTAACAGTAACAGGAACTCTTGCGGAACTAACACATCCACTAGCATTAACTGTTTCTACATAATAGGTAGTGGTAGCTGTTAATGCTGGGGTTGTAAAGCTGCCACCTGTTGCGAGTGTAGCTCCTCCGGTTGGTGCAGCATACCAATTGATAGTTGCTCCTGCACTTGCAGTTGCCAGTAAAGTTGCTGTCTGCCCAGAGCTTATTGAAACATTGTTTGTACTAACAGTTGCTTGAGCTGGCAACGGATTAACCGTAACTGCTACAGCTGTACGCGTTGCACTTGTGCAGGTGCCTGCTGAAGCTTGTACATAATAGGTTGTATTTGCAGATAATACAGGAGTAGTGAAACTATTTCCTGTAAACAGTACCGTTCCGCCGGTAGCAACAGAATACCAGGTATACGTTATTCCAACTACTGGGCTGCTCACTGATAGTGTTGCCGAAGATCCAGAACAAACAGGACCTGCAGCTGCTACCGTAGGAGCAGTTGGTGTTGAAGTTACCGTTACCTTAACAGGTACACGCTCTACATTTGCACAACCAGCTTTGCTTACTTCTATATAATAGGTAGTAGTAGCAGTCAGTGCAGGGGTAGTAAAGGTCTCTCCGGTGGCAAGTACTGTTGTACTGCTGGCCGTAGCAAACCATCTTAAAGTAGTACCTCCGTTRGCAGTGGCTTTCAGTACAGCAGTGCTRCCCGAACAGATCGACTGATCACCTGAGGTGACTGTCGGATTAGGATAAATAACTTCCGCACCGTATATATTTAAACTGCTTAAAGCAGAAACCAATGCACCGAAACGAATTTCTACTCTGTCATAAACAGCACTTGCAGGAATAGTAACTTTTGCTCTATTTCCACTTAGCAATCGAAGGGTTAATAATGACGAATTTAGTGGATATGAAATTACATCTGTAGTTCCATTCATAACCTTTGCGGTTATTCCACCAAGCAGAGATAAATCTAATAAGCCATTTGGATTTTCTATATCTATACGGATACTATCAGTTGCAATACCAGGATTTGCAAAAATCAGACGCTGATAACCGGTTGCCCCTACACCTACCGCCAAATGGAGGCTGGTGAAATTGGTAGTATTCGCGTCAGTAGATGCTTCAGGATTGTCAACTCCGCATAATAAACAGATACCATCTATACCACTTTGCTGTGCTGTTGCTGCATTACAAGGTAAACCTGTTGATATCGGCGTCACGGTTACTTTCACCGCTACTCTTGAAGAACTCACACAACCTGATGCACTTTCAGTCTCTACATAATAAGTAGTAGTTGCTGCTAAAGCCGGAGTGGTAAAGCTTGGTCCGGTAGCTAATGATGCTCCGCCACTTGCTGCTGCATACCATTTAATGGTATTGCCCGGGTCGGCCGTTGCTTGAAGTGTGGCTGTTTGCCCTGCACTGATAACTTCATTATTAGTCGTTATTACGGCAAGCGCAACAACAGGACTTACCGATACATTTACAGCAACCCTTGGACTTACACAAGCTCCAATTACCGATTCAACATAATATATTTTATTAGCAGTTAATGCTGGTGAGTTAAAAGTTGTACTAGTGGCCAGAGCTGTGCCCCCTGTAGAAACATCATACCATTTGTATGTCTGTCCGGGGACAGGCGAATCCACCTGCAGGGTAACCGTACTACCATTACATATAGGCAATGGCGCTGTTACAACCGGCGGAATCGGATCATTAACAGTTATGCTTACTTCAGTGCGAGGTGATGTATTCGTACAATCGGTTCGCTTAGCCTCTACATAGAATTTATTTATACCCGTATTTAGATTTGTCGGTGTAAAAGTTGTCCCAGCAGTACCAGTACCCCCGGAAGCTTGGGTATACCATGTATAAGTTGCGCCCGCCTGTGGGCCATTTATTTTTAAAACGACAGGATCATTAATACAGACAACTGCAGATTTACTAACAACTCCATTTATTTCCGTAGTTGTAGGCATTACTCTGCTAACCTCATGTAGATTTATAGAAGCTAAAACACTTAACACTCCTCCTAACCTTAATTGTACTCTGTCAAATTGTGTTGTAGGTGCGAATGTAATCACTGCGGTATTCCCTCCACCGCTAAGTAATCTCAAATTCAAGAGCCCACCGGATCCCGCGACTACCGCACCTGGAACATTTCCGTTAAATGTTTGAATTGAAATAGAATTTAAAAGCTGTGCTTCAATTAATGCAGCAGGTGTCGATACTACCATGCGAACAGAATCTCCGATTACGGAATTTCCTAAAAACACAATGGTTTGCTGAGCATAACCCGCAACCCCTACTGATGCATTTAAAACAGACTTTGTTGCTTCACTTCCATCTATTGCATTTTTAGGATCCACTACTGCTCCAAGCGCAGCAATATTTCCAACGATGCCATGAAGTTCTTCAACTGGAGCATCACATGCTCCGTTTATCGCATCCTTTAAAAAGTATGCATGGTATACATTAATATTAGCAGCAACTGCAAGCAATCCACCATTTACCTTAACACGAACTCTATCATAAGCCACACCTGGGGCAGGGACAAAAATCTCTGCCTGATTACCGCTTGCAAGAAGGTTCAATAATGACGATCCCGCATCTACCGGATTTCCAACCGCAGTAGTGCCATCAAAAGCCTGAACTGTTATCGCCCCTAATGCACTTACACTTAATAGACCTCCAGTTGAAACTTTAACTACAGAACCGGTGGTTGCGGTAGGTAAGTTACCGTTAGGGAAAATAAGTTCCTGATACTGCTGTCCTGCGACACCAACACCAACTGAAATAGTTGATGCAGTATTTAAAAAGTCACCAGTTGCATCTATTGCATTTCCTCTATTGTCAACACCACAGATGAGGCAAAGGCCGAGAGTACCTGTTCTGTCGGCACTAGCATATACACGTTGTTTTGCTTGCGCATACGATTTTGTATTTAATAACGTTATTGCTATAATACTTATAAGAACAAGAATAGACTTTTTAAGATTTCCTGGTAGGGTAGATGTCCATTTCATAGGAGAGGGATTGAGATTATCTAATTTACTTGGTACAATTTTACTCATAGATTAGATCGTAAACCACGTTCGAATTGTTCATTTAAGGCCCCAAAACCCTTATTTGTCATTCATTTTGTTCATTTTTGAATAAAAAAAACAAGCAAACCCAAGGTCAAACAATTAACGCTCTGTAAAACAGATGATTACAAAATAAATTCATTGACGTTCATTTTTTATCCACGGAAGAAATATTCATTGTTCCTACATAAACCATTATATTCGTTTCGTTCAAGAATTTGACGCTCAATTATAATGTATGGATGAAACATTTATCTTAAACGAACTCAAAAGCTTAATTCTATCCAAAACAGGAATTCGAACCATCACACCTGCAGATTGTAAAAGAATTTCAATTGAGATCAGCAAGACATTGAACAAGAATGTTAGTGAAACAACCATTAAGAGGCTGTTCGGCTTTGCTATGGTTAAACACAACTTCTCCAAATTTACCTTAACTACACTATCAGAGTATGTTAATGAAGAATATGCTGAAATCGGAAATAGCTCATTAAACCTCAGCAAGCAAACTTCCCTTCGTACATGGAAAGAAATTCACGATAAGGCGACCAAAGTAACCGACTTCACACTCAAAAGTGTAAGGAATCGTTCTGGAATGCCATATGAATTGACAATAGGAAGAAAATTTGCCGAACACGATTTTGAAGATTTCTTTAAGAATAACTACAGCTTCACTTGTTTTATTTCCCAACCTGGCTATGGCAGAACTATTTTACTCAGCCACCTGGCCGAAAAATTTCTTACCAGTGATCTTCCGGAGTACAAAGACTCTACCCTGCTTTTCATTACAGCCTATAGTTTTTTTAACAAAGACCATATATCTCCAAATTTTGAAGATCAATTAAAGTTGCAATTGGGAATTCATCCTAAGGACAGTCTAGTTAGCTACATTAAGCAAAATTATAATGCCTCAGGGGGGAAATTCGTAATCTTTCTTGATGGCTTTTCGGAATTAGTGGTCAAGGCCGATCTTAAAAAACAGCTGTTCGAAAGCATCATTAATTTTATATGCAATATTGAAGATAATGAATGTATTAAATTGGTGATGAGTATGAGATCCACCACTTGGATCAAATTTTATGATCGCATAAGGCATTCCGCATACTTAAAAACGAAGTGGTTTCCTGGAAATTACTTTAATGTTAACGACGTTTCAAATGTACCTCCGCTTACAGAAAAAGAAGTTGATTCAATTCTAACAAAAATTAACAAAATCGATCCGAAAGGAATCAATTCAAAACTTAAGGCTCAATTAAAATTTCCATTTCATATTCAGCTCTATTACCAGTTAAAAGAGGAAGATCCTTACTTTAACTATTCTACAAATATCACTTTCTATGAGTTAATATCTCGTTTTATTCAAGACAAGATATACAGATCGAATTATTATACTGAAAAAATCCTTTTCCTAAAGAAAATAATTCAGTTAACAGATTATGGAAAAAAAGGCAATTCTGTACCAAAAGATGACCTTATAAGTGAATTGTCGGCATTCAAAAATGCATACATGGAACTCTTATCGGAGGGAATACTCATGGAAGAAAAAAGCCAGCAAGAATTCCACCCACGGGAATACGTTCGTTTTATTCATCCTCATATTTTTGAGTATTTTCTATTCATTGAACTTTTAGAAAAATTTCATCTAAAGGTAGACAGTTCTTTCTTTGATTACATTAAAGAGGAATATAAGCATACCAATGCCAGGTTCCAGCTCCTGCAGTGGACGATCAGATTTATTATAAGAATTGGCGATTTTAAGTCTTTAACTAACATTTTTAATCTTGAGCTCAATAACTACGAAAAGAATTATCTAATCTTTTTTATTGCCGAGAATTTAGAATACCGGAATAAATACAGTCCTGAAACTATCAAATTATTAAGAGAGCATCAGCTTCATGATATCATAATCAAAGAGCTCATCAACTTTGATTTTATAGACTCTTGCTATAAAGAAGCAATAACAGTCCTTATCAAAGTAGTTGATACAAATGAAAATCTATTAGTATATCATTCTTTATTGGCCTTCTTCGATATTTTAAGCTTAGATACGAAACTTATTAAGGAAAGAATCGAAATATTAGCTCAATTTAAGAGTGCCAAATGGCTAATAGCTCCTCATAATATTATTTCTATGATTCATGCAAAAATCATGGGTGTATCTTCTTCTCAGGAGGAACTTACTTTCAATGATATTGAAGCACTGATTTTAATGCAAGACCCTAATGATGTAAGTCCTCAACAAGCCATTTCTTATTTACTCATTATTATTTTAGATCAGCTTTTTGAAGAAAACGCGAGCACACAGCACCTTATTAATGCAATTTCCACTCAGCATGCTAAAGCCCTTTCGAAAAGAGCACCTATGGCAATTTTTTTAATGGCAATTTTTGCCCTTGTGAGCTCAAGAATAAATTCTGATAAAAATACGGATAGATTAGAATCGATTMTAGTTTCATTAGCAGATAATAAATCCAGATTTAGGATCACAAAATATACTGAATCAATCATCAAATTAACGCAAGCTTATCAAGCTAAAAACAGAAGAGAGTACACAATGGCTTTCAATTACTGTAATGAATGTTTGGAGCTATTTAAGAGAAATCAGCTGAACATGAATTCCTTAAGTGTATACAATCTTATTATTGAGATTTTTACTGCGCTTAAAGATCCTGTAAAAGTTAACGAATATAAATACGAACGTCTCTGCTTTATGGAAGATAATAGTATATCTCACCATTTATTCGTTTTGCCAAATGAAACAAAAAGATTTTAGAAATGCTACCAATCAGTAATTAAAGACTGGTAGCATCTTCTTATATTATTTTTTATATTCAGAGGCAAGTTTTAATGCATTATATGCATTCACTATCCCCCCTGTAACACAAAGGTCTGAGAACGGTACGGTTTTGGTCGTATCATCATTATCCTTAATCGTAACGTTTTGTTCTACCTTAACAACTGATTTCATGATGATATCTTTGACCTCAATTGCGGTTAATTTAGGATAGTACGAACGAATTAACCCAGCTAAACCAGCCACTACTGGAGAAGCCATACTTGTTCCATTTAGTTTTTCATATTTAGAACCAGGTACAGTAGAGTTTATATTTACTCCTGGAGCAAAAACATCAACCGTATTTTTTCCGTAATTCGAAAAACTAGCTTTTATGGTTTCATCATTTGCTGGTCCAGATGCTCCTACTGTAATCCATGAGGTGGCTGTTCCTCCATTTTCGTAATTTGGATTTGGATAATTTTTAGCTACTTCCAGATTTTCATTATCATTCCCTGCTGCATGTACAATTAGAACGTCCTTAGAAACGGCATACTTAACGGCTTCATCAACAATTGCCTTATCCCACGAATAAGATTTACCAAAGCTCATATTTATAACTTTCGCTCCATTGTCCGCCGCATAACGGATTGAATTTGCAACATCTTTATCGCGTTCGTCTCCATTTGGGGTACTACGAACAGCCATAATTGCTACATTATCAGCTATACCGTCAATACCTAAATCATTATTTCTAACCGCACCAATAATACCCGCAACGTGAGATCCATGTCTGGCGTCTGGTCCAGCTACGTCATTATTCCCATAGAACTTCTCCTTGCTATTATTAGGATCATCACCAACTATGGATCTTGGATCATAATCAAGATTTAAATTATAATCAACCTGCGATTTAAAATGTTCATAACCTGCCAATATCTGAGCATTATAAAACTCATCGAAGGTCGTATTTTTTAGTTGTTGCAATAATATTCTCTGAATGTTTGTTTCGATATCAGAAGAGGGTTTAAAGGCTTGAATATCTTCAACAGTAGGCTTATCTTTCCCTAACTTCTTTACTAAATCATCAATAGCAGATTTAATAGCCGAATAATTCTCTAATCCTTCCTTTGCTTCAGCTAACTCTTTGTCAAGTTCTGCTTTGTTCTTCTGATATGCCTCAAAAGCAGTTAGATCACTTGCGGGAACTGAAGTTGCATCTGCTTTACCAAATTTAGCACTATCTCTTCGCACCAATCTGGTCAACTCTAATGTTTCATAGTTGATTGATCCCTTGTTAGAGCCTAAAAAGTTCCAGCCATTTATATCATCAACGTAACCGTTCTTATCGTCATCCTTGCCATTACCGGCCTTTTCCTTTTTATTTATCCAGATTACTGATTTCAGATCCTCGTGATTAATATCAACCCCACCATCTAAAACAGCAACAATTACTTTTGTAGATTTCTTACCTTTCAATAATTCAGTATATGCCCTTTGCGTACTAATTCCAAATGTAGAATCTGCTTTAAGATCCAGGTTTTGCCAATTAGGCTTTTGAGCGAACGACATAAAAGGAATAATCATCAATAAAGACATTCCAAGCATCCGACTAGAAAAATTACTCATGTTCTTTTTAATCATATATATAAGTTTTAAAACAAAGTTAATTAAATAAAAGTTCAGGGTATTAATAACAAATGTGTGATTATCACCCGATATAACGAGAAAACCAGATATTTCATATCTGGTTTTCTAAAATAACAAAAGCAAAATGTATTCCAATCTTAAGAGAATACTATAATTGAATCGTCATTTCATAAAATTACTTAATCGACATGATTTAAGAAACAATGTTTTCGTCAGTCTCTCGAGCGATCACATCAGCTATGGAAGTCTGTGCCAATACGTTCAATGTGGCATTTCTTACATCTATAAATGTTTTTCTAATACCACAAGTTACTTCATCATGGCACTCATCACATTTGCGATAAAACTTCAAACTTGCACATGGCACCATTGCTATTGGTCCATCAGTAATGCGCAGGATATCAGCAAGAAATATATCTTGGGGGTCTTTATTTAAACTGTAGCCACCTCCGGCACCTTTTTTACTATAAAGGTATCCTGCATTACGCATATCTAACAGGATCTGTTCCAAAAATTTTCTCGGAATCATTTCCTGTTCAGCTAATCTGACTATTTGCATTGGAGGGTTACCGGTGTTCTTACCAAGAGCAACCAGTGCTTTTATCGCATATTTCGTTTTCTTAGACAGCATATAACAAAGCTAAGAAAAGATATAAGTATAGTAAAGCTTCATCAAAGATAATTTAACTAAATAGTTAACAAATTGTGTTTTTATAGTATAATCTATGGTTTTTGCCGAACATTATTTTAAGTCCTGCCTGCTGATTCCCTAAGGAATAATCATTTGTCATTCAGGTAAACTAACGGCAAAGCCAACAAAGGTCTATGGAAAGCAATAAATTCATTAAATCTAAAATCTGCACGCTGTTTTAATGACGCCTATTAAAACAAAACACATTTCTAAATTTTCAATCTATATTGAAAATTTAGAAAATCTATTTGAATATTTTAAAAATAGACCCCCAGAACCAACTCTCCTCCGCCTTTAACATTGTTTCCAGAGTCTTATTTACATTTTTTGCGAGTTTATTTATATCCTTTACTGAACTTCTAAATGTCTTATAATTTCGATCCTTATCATCGCCCTTCACTTCAGATAACTCGTTTAAAAGTTTAATTATAGGATCMAACTCACGCTTTTTTCTTTCTTTAGCCACTTGCCGGGCAATGTTCCATGTATCCTTGTCTGCATAAAAATATTCTTTACGTTCACCAGATTTATGCTGTTTCTCTACAAGCCCCCATCCAATTAAATCTCTTAAATTCATATTGGTATTTCCTCTGGAGATAGTAAGTTCTTCCATAATCTCTTCAGTGGTTAATGCTTCAGGTGAAATAAGAAGTAAAGCATGAATCTGAGCCATAGTCCTATTAATCCCCCATTCAGAGCCCAATTTACCCCAGGCTTCAATAAATTTCAATCTTCCTTCTGATAATTCCATACTCAAAAATAGATTTAAATATCAAAAGTTCAAAAATTACTGAAAGTTTAAATAACCACAAAAACAAACCACCTTTCTTCTTAAAATATCAACTTATAGATTAAAACGAGAGTTAGGTCGCAAAAAGTCAACTGTTAGCAATTTGTGTCGAATAAAAGCCAAATTTCGTCTGGCTTTTGTATTTTTGCTAATATTTACCTGCTTAATCCCTATGGCGAAAATACTCATTATTGAAGACGATTTAACTTTCTCTCAGATACTAGAGGGCTTTTTAACAAAGCATGGGCACGAGCCATTAGCTATAAACGAAGTAAAAAAAAGCTTCCAAATACTGGAAAAACAAACCTTCGATTTACTTTTAGTCGACTATCGTTTACCTGATGGAACAGGTCTGGATGTATTGGCCCATCTTCGGGAAAAGGGTTCGCTACAGCCAATTATCATCATGACGAGTTTTAATGATGTAAGAACTGCTGTGAAATCTATTCAGCTTAGCGCCTTCGATTACATTACTAAACCAGTCAATCCAGAGGAATTGTTAATGATTATCAATAATGCTTTGGGTAAAAAAGAGTCAGAAAGCACAACCGATTCGGTAGAGCACACAGATGCAATAAAAGGTAAAAGTGCGATTGCTGACAAGTTATATGAACATATAAACCTGGTTGCACCCACAGATATGTCTGTCATTATTCAAGGAGAAAGTGGAACCGGTAAAGAATATGCTGCAAGGGCCTTGCACATGCAAAGCAAGCGCAAAAACAAGCCTTTCATAGCAATAGATTGTGGCGCGCTTTCCAAAGATCTTGCAGCCAGTGAGCTCTTTGGTCATGCAAAAGGAGCATTTACCGGAGCATTAAATGATAAAAAGGGTCAATTTGAAATAGCCAGTGGAGGAACTCTCTTTCTAGATGAGGTTGGAAATCTAAGTTATGAGGTTCAGGTAAAACTACTCCGGGCGCTTCAGGAGAGAACAATACAGCCTGTTGGAAGCACTAAAACCATCAAAGTTGATGTCCGCATTATTACAGCTACAAACGACGATCTGAAAGCAAGTGTAAGCAATGGATCATTCAGAGAAGATTTATACCATCGTCTTAATGAATTTAAAATTCATCTCCCGGCATTAAGAGATCGCGGAAAAGACCTGGAGCTTTTTATCAATCATTTCATTAAGTTATCAAATGCTGAACTACAGCGGAATGTCTCAAATATATCTTCCCCTGCAAAGGAATTATTGCTTCAGTACGACTGGCCGGGAAACTTAAGAGAGCTTAAAAACGTAATTAAGCGAATGGTATTGTTAACTCCAAACGAGACTGCCGAAGTAGATTCCTTACCGGAAGAAATGATTGTTGCTATTAATCAAACCCCTAAACCTAGCGGGTCAGACCTTAAGGCAATTAATGAAGTCAATGAAAAGGCACTTATAATGGAAACACTGGTAAAGGTGAAGTACAATAAATCAAAGGCAGCCAAATTGCTTAATATCGATAGAAAAACGCTGTACAGCAAAATGGAACGTTACGAAATTGAATAATCGGGCTTTTTCAATTCTTCATCAATTTTGTCTAAAAGTCCACTCAGTTTTTCAAGCAATAACATTATTTCACCTTTTAAAGGCTCATCCAGCTGTGCACTAGTATTCAATTTCAATTCGCACTCCCTATATTCCTTTGCCAAATCCTTAGAGCCAATCTGAGCTATTCTCCCAGCCAATCTGTGTGTCAGCAAACGCAATACGACCAAATCATTTTCTGCTGTTGCCAGTCTAATTTCATCACCATCAGTCTGGCAATCTTCTTTAAATCTCAAAAGAATTTTATTCAACTGCTCCGTATCGCCATAAGTCATTTTTTTTAATGACGACAAGTCAAGTTCTAACTCATGCAATAAAGGCTCGATATGGCCAGGATGCTCAAGAAGTGCGGCTAAAAGTTCTGCCTCTCTAAACGGCTTCATTACAATACCATCAAAACCATTCTCTAATAAAAAGGCACGTTCATCAGGCAAAACCTGAGCAGTAATGGCATATATATTTACATCATTCCCCACCTTCTCTCTCAAAAGTTTACACAGCTTTATACCATCCATTTCGGGCATTCGCATATCCATTAAAACATAACTAACGGTCTTGTCCCATTCTGCATTTAATAACTGGGTTGGAGAGTTAAAACTCCTATAACTTATACCATTCTTTTTAAAGATAATCTTACATAAATCCAGGATTAACTGATCATCGTCAACAATCCATACTTTATGATGCGACAATGGTTCGTACACCGAGAGCTGAGTATTGTCAACCTCTGGTTCATTGGCATAAGTAAAAGTCAGGTACACAGTAAAAGCACTTCCTTCATTTACCTTACTTTTAACATAAATTCTCCCTCCCTGATTCTCAACAAGCGATTTTATAATCGTTAATCCCAGCCCTGTCCCGGTACTATTTACCACTTCACTTTCAATGGTGTTAATCTGCTCAAATTCGTTAAAAATTACCTTGCCATCTTCTTCAGAAAGTCCAATACCCGTATCTTTTACAATGAATGTAAAATGGACATTTTCATTTTGTCTTTTGTAAAATGCTGAAAGCACAATCTCTCCCGTTTKAGTAAATTTAACTGCATTTCCCAATAGGTTATAAAGGATTTGTTTTAATCTAAAAGGATCTCCATAAATATATTTAAGTCCCTTCAAATCAAAATCAGCAACCATTTTCAACGACTTAGCCTCAGCCTGTGGTCTCATTACAGAAATAACTTCAGCTAAAAGTTGCCCCACGTCAAACACTTTGTTAGAGAAAGTGAACTTACCTGATATAATTCTGTTATAATCCAGCACTTCGTTAACAATTTGCAACAAATGTTCCGACGAGTGATAAATAGCATCAATATCTTTAGACTGTGGATATTCTTGCTGCTTAATCAGCTCGGCATAACCAATTATTGATTGAAGCGGCGTTCTAATCTCATGACTCATATTCGAAAGAAAACGTTGTTTGGCCCTTCCATGATACTCTGCTTCATCCTTTGCCAATTCAAGCTCATTCCTATATCGCCCACTTCGGGTAATATCCGTTAAAATAAGATATAGCAGCACTCCTGTCAACACCAGAAAAACAAGCATAATTAATGAGATTGTATTGATTCCAGTGTTTACAACCTTTTTTGCTTGAATCCCGTTTACTTCTATTTGGCTTACCACTTCGCTTTCAACCTTTCTTAAAACGTCTAACATCTGACTAATTAGTACACTGTTGGCATTGGCAAGCACAGCTTCTCTATTTAAAAAACTAGCATTCTTTTGTTTTTGATCATCTTCAATAATCTTCAATGATTTCTTCAAATCACTAGCCATTTTCTCTTCAGCAGATAACGCTATCGTATCTCTTTTTACCTTTTCTTCACTTACAATTCTTATGGAGTTATCATTCTCACTTTTCTTTCTACCAAAAAGTTTCCCAAAAAAGCTTCTTGGCTTATCCTCATTAGGATAAATAGTTGTTGTAGATGTCTTTTCTTCAGTAGCAAGAATGGTACTGTCTGCCTGC
>NZ_JBFTNT010000006.1:0-70852 GCF_056397585.1 Pedobacter sp. 05L430
GAATATGAATATGTAGTAAATGCAGTTTTTGCACCATTTTTTGCCAGGTTCGCGGCAAAATCTTTCTCTGCTTTAACAAGTGATTTAGTGCTTCCATCTGATTTTTGAGCGTAAGCACCAATCGTCATGGATGCAACAGCAATTGTATAAAGAAATTTATTCATCATCGTTTTTAAATAGTTTCTGTGCTAAGATAAGGGTTGAGTAATTTTTTCCTTTAAAAAGTAATTAACAATTACACAAAATTAGATTTTATTCCAGGTTGTTCCATCTTTACTGTCTTTCAGTTGGATACCCATGCTTTGTAAACCCAATCGTATCTTGTCTGATGTAGCATAATCTTTATTCTCCTTAGCCCCTTTTCTTATGTCTATAACGAGATCAAGAACT
The DNA here is from genome assembly GCF_056397585.1 of Pedobacter sp. 05L430. Taxonomy (NCBI): domain Bacteria; kingdom Pseudomonadati; phylum Bacteroidota; class Sphingobacteriia; order Sphingobacteriales; family Sphingobacteriaceae; genus Pedobacter; species Pedobacter sp. 05L430. The sequence continues at coordinate 391 of NZ_JBFTNT010000006.1, forward strand.
GAGTTTAATTCAGTGTTTGAAGTCTCTTCGTCCTTCAATCCAAAAACATCAAAAACGAAATCATTCATGAGTTTTTTTAATTTTTCCAGCTCAACCTCAGATATGTTGCCTTTTCCATCATGAACGGTATTAATAATACGTACTGCTTCAAATAACTCCGCAATAACAACCGGACTATTAAAATCATCGTTCATTGCTTTTACACAATTGTTAAATATTGGTTCTATCTCAAAATCACTATTTGCTGAAGGAGTTAGCTTTTCCAATAAATTCACGGCATTCATCAATCTTCTGAAACCTTTTTCAGAAGCATCCAAAGCTTCATTGGAAAAATCCAAAGTACTTCTGTAATGTGCCTGAAGGATGAAAAATTTAACCGTCATTGGGCTAAACCCTCTTTCAAGTAAAGGATGGTTTCCTGTGAATAGTTCCCCAGGTAAAAATCCATTGCCGGCACTTTTAGACATACGTGTGCCATTTACAGTAAGCATATTGGTATGCATCCAGTATTTTGCGGGTTGTTTATGACTGCAAGCCTCCGATTGTGCAATTTCATTGGTATGATGAGTAGCAGCAAGGTCCATACCGCCACCATGAATATCAAATTCATCTCCTAAGTACTTTGCACTCATAGCCGAACATTCTATATGCCAGCCCGGAAAACCAACACCCCATGGTGATGCCCAGCGCATGATTGTTTCAGGCTTAGCTTTTATCCATAACGCAAAATCTAACCTTCCATGCTTTTCGTCTTGCCCACCCAATTCTCTTGTATTGGCAAGCATATCTTCCAGATTTCTGTTGGTTAATATGGTATAATTATATTCCTCACTATATTTTTCTACATCGAAATAAACTGTACCGTTTATCTCATAAGCATAGCCGTTCTTTATGATCTCCTTAATCATTTCAATCTGCTCAATAATATGACCAGTTGCAGTAGGTTCAATACTTGGAGGTAGTGTATTAAACATCCTTAATACATCATGGAAACCCAGCGTATATTTCTGAACAATCTCCATTGGTTCCAATTGTTCAAGTTTAGCTCTTTTAGCAAATTTATCATCTCCTTCATCCCTATCCCCTTCCAAATGGCCGGCATCAGTAATATTCCGTACGTAGCGTACTTTATAACCACTGTATTTCAAATATCTGAATATTAGGTCGAAAGATATAAAAGTGCGACAATTCCCTAAATGAACGTCACTATAAACAGTAGGGCCACAAACATACATTCCTACATTAGGGGCATTAAGGGGTTCAAAAAGTTCTTTCTTACGTGATAAGGTATTATAGAGCTGTAAGCCTGTATTCATTTTGCAAATGTAAAAATTTTAGGGGTTTAATCTCAAATCGCTGCGAACGGGAAAATGATCAGATAGTTTAGCATCAATAATGCGGTAATTGATCACTTTAATATCTTTAGTTGTAGCAATATAATCAATTTGAAAATTAGGGAATTTACCGTTATATGTTCTTCCAAGGCCAGTGCCTTGTTCTTTAAAAGTATTATTTAATGATTTTGTAAGTTGCGTTACTGCGTAAGATGCTGGAGTATCATTAAAATCACCTGCAATTAAGAAAGGGGTTTTACATGTTTCCATGTGATCTTTCATAATATCAACCTGGCCACTTCTCTTAACAAAAGCATTTTTAAGAAGCGTTAAAATTCGTTTCGAAGGCACAAGATCCGCATCCATCTTTTGCGTAACCTTATCTATATAACTATAATCTTGCTTATCGAATGAAATGGACTGCAGGTGCACGTTGTAAACCCTCAGTTTTTGCTTTTTAATCATTATATCAACAAAAATACTGGCATTGCCTCCAAAATTTTCGCCGAAGACAATGGTACCTTTGTCCTTTATGGGATATTTTGAAAATATAGCTAAACCAGTCGCCTCGTAATCGTTCGCAGAAGAAGGCACAAAATAATAGTATGGTGTTTTTAATATTCTTTTTAAGCTATCAGTGATATCATAAGGGCCTTTACGACGGGTAAAATACTCCTGAAAGCAAATGATGTCTGGATTTTCATTTCTTATAAGTTCCAGCATCTGTTGTTTCACCGATTCAATATTATCTAGCCCATAAGGTTTAAAGCTATGAACATTATAGGTCATCATTCTTATATGCTCGGGTTTCTCTTTGGCTTGTTCACCTGACTTGCCAAAGACCCCTATTGTTGCTGTTAAAGCTCCCCAGCCTACAAAAATCAATACAATCGTTCCAATCGCAAAGGTCCATCGCTTTCTAATACACCACCATACGATCATGAAGATATTGAAGAGCAGAATAAAAGGATATGCCAAACCAAAGAAGGGAATGTATTTATATTCACGCGGATCAAATCTACCAGCTAAAAAACCAAGCACTAAAGTAATTGCCAAAACAACAGCTGCCAGGCGAACTACTTTATCAATAAATGTTGGTTTATTTTTCTTCATTAATCTATACTTTACCCCTTCTATAAGCCCTATTTAATGTTTACTGGCTTTAAATAAAGTCTCCTTTTCTTCTTTTGTTAATTTATCATATCCCGACTTAGAAATTTTATCTAAAATCGAATCTATTTCTCGTTGATCAACCGATGACTCTTTTTTCTTAGCAGATGGTTTAGCTCCATTATTTTTAACCACTCTTAACTTAGGCTTTTTCTTAAAAAGATTACTCCAATCTGTTCCCTTCTGAAGTACTTTAATATATGTAAAACCTATAATCGCTCCTCCAATATGAGCAAAGCTACCACCTGCATTCGCAGAAGTGGTTCCTATTAAATCTAACACGATGTATGCTATTGCAAGATATTTCAATTTAACATCGCCAAATAACAATAACCTAATACTATAATCAGGTACTAGTGTAGCTGTTGCTACAATAATAGCCATAACTGCCGCTGATGAACCAATTATAACTTGTCCGGAAATCCCACTAATAAATACCGGAAAGATATTAAAAGCCAATGCGAACAATATGGCTCCTGCAAAGCCGCCCGCTAAATACACAAAGTGGAATTGACGCGGTTTCAGAAAATCTAAGAAGATTCTTCCAACCCAATACAACCACAACATATTAAATAGCAAATGGAGAAAACCTCCGTGAAAAAACTGATAGGTAAGGATGGTATAAAACCTTACAGGAAGCTTTGCTAATGAAGCAGGAAAACCAAAGTACTCTCCTATTATTGCATCGAAATTAACACCATTGCCTGAAAGAAAAAACGGAACATTTATGATCGCGACAATTACAAAAACAAACGTATTTAAACCTATATATAAATACGAAGGATTGCCAGAGTGAAATACTTTGTTCTTTAAGTCCTGAAATATACTGTTATTCATAATATCTATAGAATCTATTATTGTCCTTATCTTTCCAAAGCTTAACTAAAATAAAGCCAATTAATGCCCCACCCAAGTGAGCATAATGCGCAACTGAATCTCCTTGAACTCTTGCTACCCCCATACTTAGTTCAAAAAGAATGTATACCGGAATAATGTACTTTGCTTTTATCGGAACTGGGATAAACAGAATATACAATTCTGTATTTGGGTAGAGCACACCAAAGGCTACCAGCAGACCAAATACCGCTCCAGAAGCACCAAGCATTGGTCCATTGTATATTCCTATAAGAGTTTGAACTTGTGCTTCGGTAAGGTTTTGTAAGTGATAAAGCGCCTGACCTGGCATAGCTGTCCCTGCGATCTGATATACCTCAAATGCCTGTACAGCCCATTGAAGTGCCAATGCCCCTAGACCGGTTATCAAATAAAAATTAAGAAAACGCTTAGCTCCCCATCTTGACTCTAATACTCCTCCAAACATGTATAAAGCAAACATGTTAAAGAAAATATGCATAAAAGTCCCAGGACTATGCATAAACATATAAGTAATCGGTTGCCAGATCTTAAAAAATGGAGAATCGAAATAAAATACGGAAAGCTTTTCTACTAGTAAATAACCACCCTGACTATCTTTAAACATAAAAGTTGCAGCAAAGAAAATCACATTGATAATCAACAGGTTCTTTACAACAGGTGGTATATGGATGTTATTCATTCTTTATTATTTATCAAATTTTTTATCAAGTTCTGTTAGTCCAATTGTTTGAATAACCGGCTTTCCACTTATGCTAAAGTTAGGAGTTTTACACGCAAAAAGCTGCTCAATAAGCATATTCATTTCTGCTTGCCCTAATACTGTTCCACTTTTGATAGCACTGTTTCTTGCCATACTTCGTGCCAATGCATCTCTTTTATCCAGCTTCAATTCCTGTTGCGAATTTTTAAACCCCTCTATCAGATGTTCAAATAATTGAGTTTCATTTATATTACTGCTTCCAAGATCAACAGGAATCCCTTCAATAACTAACGTATTTTTACCAAATTCTCTTACCTCAAAACCCAAACTTTTTATGTCATCAAGTAAACTTTTTGCCAACTCATAATCATTAGGGCTTAAAGTAACCGTTTGCGGGAATAAGCTTTGCTGTGATGCCCCTTTTCTATCTTCAAGATGCAAAATAAAACGTTCATACAAAACCCTTTCGTGTGCCGACTGCTGATCTATTAGCATAAGACCAGATTTAATCTGCGATATAATATAGCGGTTATGAAGCTGCATCAGTTGCTTCTGCACAGGAACAAATTGATCATCGCCCTCATTACCAGGCAAATCAAGAGACGACTGCTGAGCAGGATTGTGATTTGCGATTTCATAAAGCGAACCCCAATTTTTTGTACTTGTCGGCATTTTACCACCTCCCGATCCATAGCTTTTAGGAAAACTTGCATAAGAAGAATCCTGACTATAGGATGAATCTCTTGCTGCCGGTTTATCTGCCGCAAAAGGGTTAAAATCAGGATTAAAGCTAATGCTCGGTGGTACTATCTCTTCGGGCGCTTTATGGGTTATCATACTGCTAAATCCGGTTTCCTGATCAAAATCTATGGTTGGACTTATGTTAAACCGCCCTAATGATCTTTTTACAGCAGAGTGCAAAATCGCATATATCGACTTCTCATCCAGGTATTTAATTTCTGTTTTTGTAGGGTGCACATTCACATCAATCTTTGAGGGATCGATATCAATAAAYAACACATACAAAGGGAAGTTATCATCCGGTAATAATTCTTCATAAGCCCTGTTCACCGCATGATTAAGGTAAGCATCCTTAATAAACCTATTATTTACAAAAAAGAATTGCTCACCACGTGTCTTTTTAGCAAACTCGGGTTTACCAATAAATCCTTTTAAGTTAATTATAGAGGTTTCCTCTTCAACAGGGATTAACCGTTCATTATAATTATTACCAAATAAATGAACTATTCTTTGTTTTAAAGCAGAAGCTGGCAGTCTATAAATTTCAACGCCGTCATGATGAAGGCTAAAAGCAATACCTGGACTTGCCATTGCTACCCGTTGAAACTCATCAATAATATGACGCATTTCTGCCGGATTACTTTTTAAGAAATTCCTTCTGGCGGGCGTATTATAGAATAGGTTTTTTATACTGATACTTGTTCCCTCAGCCGAAGCCACTGGTTCCTGCTTAATAAAGGTGGCACCTTCAATCTCAATTAAAGTCCCTATTTCATCTTCATGCTTGCGGGTTTTCATTTCAACTTGTGCAATGGCCGCAATAGATGCCATTGCTTCCCCTCTGAAGCCCATGGTCCTGATCGCAAAAAGATCTTCGGCTTTACGTACTTTTGAGGTAGCATGACGCTCAAAGCACATACGGGCATCTGTAACGCTCATCCCGCACCCGTTATCTATAACTTGTATCAATGCCTTTCCGGCATCTTTAACAATCAATTGGATTTTATTAGCTCCCGCGTCTATAGCGTTCTCTAATAGCTCTTTTACTGCCGATGCCGGGCGCTGCACCACCTCTCCTGCTGCAATTTGATTGGCAACACTATCGGGTAAAAGTTTTATTATATCTGACATTTATATTCCTTGGTAAAGGTTGCTAATTTATGCAAAATAAGCCTCATATCGGCTCTTCTTTTCAGATAATTGATGAGCATTGACCAGATATTACCATAAAATTACCATTATATTTACATCGCGATCCGCGCATCAAAAAGTTAAAAATTACGTTTGTAAGAACAAAACTACATTAAGGGAGAAAATACACCTATGAGAAAAAATAACCTGGCAGGTATCATTGCAATTAGTTTCCTCGCCCTATTTACATTCACAGCCTGTGCTCAGGACCATAAACAAAACGAACAAACACTTGCTATTTTAAATAGTATCGAGAGCAACACTACCCTCTTAAATAACTATGAAAATGTAATCCCCCTGCTAAATCTTGACAAAAAAAATATAGCATCTGTTAACCTCGGATTTGCCAGTCAAACTATATTTGACAGTCTTTTAAATAAATACGCCAAAATTACCTCACTCTCTTCTGCCAATTATCAGAATTCAGCCGCTTTAAACGACCTCGAAGATGATCTGAAATATTTCAATATCGTTATTATTTCTCTTCCGTCCGCAGCAGCTAATGACGCCCGTAACATTAATTTCATTCAAAGTTTAAGCAGTAACAAACAGGTTATTGTTTCTTTATTCGGGGATGGACGAGCCCTTTCTTCCCTTGATGCAATTAAAGCCCCAATTGTGTGGACTGATCAAAGCACACCTTTGGCAGCTGCTATTACACCTCAGGTAATTTTTGGAGGAATTGGTGTTACCAAAAAGCTTACCGCCAACTTTTCAGCCAAGTACACTGCAAACTCAGGATTCACGACCCTTCCAATCCGTTTAAAATATACACTCCCGGAAGATGCGGGTATAAATACTGATAACTTAAGAGAGATTGACAATATTGCCAGTGAAGCTATTAATGCACGGGCTACTCCGGGGCTTGTAGTATTGGTAGCTAAAGATGGGAAAGTGGTTTTCAATAAAGGTTACGGGACACACACTTATGATGACAAAAGCCCGGATAAGGTTACCGACATATTTGATCTGGCCTCTATAACCAAAATTACAGCAACTACTCCAACTGTAATGCGCCTGTTTGAAGAAAAAAAGCTTAAACTGGATACAAATATAGGAGCCTATATCCCTAAGGCCAGAACAACGCCAATGAACAACATCCAGGTAAGAGAGGTTATGCTTCATCAGGCAGGGTTCATTCCATATATTCCATTCCATGATGCCATCAAACCCACTGATCATAGTCCAGATTCTTCGGCTGCCTATCCAACAAAAGTGGCCGATGGATATTATGTAAGAAAGGATTATTTTAAAGACATAATGTGGCCTAAAATGTTAAATGCCCCAATCAGAACCAGAGGCAAATACGTATACAGTGATATTAGCATGTATGTAATGAAGGATATTGTAGAGCGCATCAGCGGAAAACCGCTAAACGAATACGTTAGCGAGAATTTCTATCAACCCCTCGGCATRCAAACAGCAGGTTTTCTACCTCGAAACAGATTCAGCAGAGAGCAAATCATCCCAACTGAGAACGACACTTATTTCAGAAAAACCTTATTAGTAGGATATGTTCATGATCAGGGGGCGGCATTAGTTGGTGGCGTGTCAGGACACGCAGGTTTATTTGCAAGTTCAAATGATATGGCTATTATGTACCAAATGCTGCTTAACAAAGGCACCTATGGAGGTCAGCAGTATTTTAAACCTGAAACAGTAGATATGTTTACTCAAAGACAATCAGCAGTTAGCAGACGTGGATTAGGATTTGATAGATGGGATCCGGATTTGACAAAGAAATACCCTTCAGAACTTGCATCCTCACAAACTTATGGACATACAGGTTACACCGGTACGTGTGTATGGGTTGATCCATCAAGAGGCCTTGTTTACATATTTCTTTCAAACAGAGTAAACCCTTCTGTAACCGATAAACTAAGCACAATGAAAATCAGAGGAAGAATTGAGGATGCAATAATTAAGGCGGTTGACAAGGGCGTAAAATAGCCAACTAACCTTCTGAATCTCAAATAAATGTATAAATCACTACACAACTTTGTACATTTAAATACCACAGCTCATATAGAGGCGTTTTTTTCGTAAATTAGGTATAACCTAAAATCATATAGTTATGAAAAAAGTATCAATTATTGCGGTTCTGCTAATGCTTATCGCAGTAGGCAGAGCCCCAGCTCAGGACGACGCCATGATGAAAGCCTGGGAGGCCTACATGACACCCGGTGATGTACATAAAATGATGGCCAAAGATGATGGCACATGGAATGCAGAGGTAAGCATGTGGATGAGCCCCGATGCCCCGCCAGCAAAAAGTACAGGCTCTTGCACAAACACCATGATCATGGGTGGACGTTATCAGCAGTCGGCCTTTAAAGGAACCATGATGGGAAAGCCTTTTGAAGGTATGGGACTTATGRGATATGATAATGCAAAAAAAACATTTGTTAGTTCCTGGGTCGATAATATGGGCACTGGAATTATGAATATGGAAGGAACATGGGATGAGGCTACAAAGTCTATTACGCTTAAAGGAAAAACTGCTGATCCAATGACAGGCAAGGACCTGGATGTTCGAGAAGTATATAAAGTAATTGACGATAAAAACCATCTGATGGAAATGTACATGACCACTGATGGCAAGGAAATGAAAACCATGGAGATTAAATTTACCAGAAAATAAGAATTTAATCCGGGTGATATTCCACAATAAGGGCCGGTTTTGCTTTGAAAGATTGCAAAACCGGCCCTTATTGTGGAATATCTAATTTATTTTTTTAATCCAATTTCTCTCAATCTTTCATCAAGATACTCCCCCGCAGTCATGTCATCATAAACCTTGGGATGCTCAGCATCTATGCAGGATTCCAGACTTGTTAAATCCATATCAGAACGAGGATGCAAAAAGAAAGGAACCGAAAACCGCGAAGTTTTCATCAGTTCTCTTGGAGGATTTACAACCCTATGTGTTGTAGAACGAAGTTTATTGTTTGTTAACCTTTGCAGCATATCTCCTACATTTACCACAATATCAGTATGGCCAGCTTTAATAGGCAGCCATTCGTCACTGCGTGTTAACACCTCCAGACCATCTGCACTTGCCCCAATCAACAAAGTGATAAGGTTTATATCTTCATGAGCACCTGCACGAACTGCATCATCCGGTAAAGCATCCGGATCCTGAATAGGAAAATAATGAATTCCTCTTAAAATTGAATTACCATTATGAACATGCTTATCAAAATAATCTATTGGAAGCCCTAGATAAGTAGCAATTGCACGCAACAAATGCTTTCCATTCCCCTCCAGACGTTGGTAGATCTCTCTTGTAACTTCATTAAATTCCGGGATCTCTTCAAGATACTCATTATCCGGATATTGACTTTTAATAGGATCACCATCCATAACCTCCTGTCCAATTTGCCAGAATTCTTTTAAGTCAGCTGTTTTAGCTCCTTTTGCTGTTTCTTTACCGGCGCTGGTATAACCACGTTGACCAGCAAGTTCAACTCTTTCATATTTTTTCTTTTGCTCAACAGAAAGATTAAACATAGATTGTATATTCTTATACAGCTTTTCGATTAATTCCTGACTTACCCCATGATTAGTGATGGTTACAAAACCAGAATCATTAAATGCCCTGCCCAATTCGTCAGAGAATTTTTTACGCTGTTCTTCATTTCCATTGATGTATGAACCAAGGTCCAGACAAGGAATATAAGGTGTTGACATAGTGATTTATTTTTATGAGTAATAACAATCTAATTTAAGAAACAATTGTTAATAAACAGTAAAGGCACATCGGCAACACATATAACATTCTGCAAGTAAATACCTTAAGTTATTCACAAGATCAAGGACAAAATAAGATTATCAGGTAATTGTAAACTTAGAATCAAATCAAATTAATTAAAAACTATGTACCTTCCTGCTACGTAATTTTACATGAAAGATGATTTTCAAAATTGTATTCGAATTATGAGAAATATATTAATTATGGCTATAATCCTTTTGTCGGCAGGCGGTGCCAATGCGCAATCTAAAGGCCTGCAAAAAGCGACATTTGGTATGGGATGCTTTTGGTGCTCAGAAGCGCTATTTCAGCGTTTAAATGGAGTTACAAATGTTAAATCAGGTTTTGAAGGGGGTAATGTTGCTAATCCATCATACGAAGATGTATGTACCGGAGCTACTGGTCATGCTGAAGTAATTGAGGTCACTTATGATCCTGCTAAAATAAAATACGATGAACTTCTTGAAGTATTTTGGAAAAGTCATGATCCAACTACCTTAAATCGGCAGGGCGCAGATGTTGGCACTCAATATCGCTCAGTTGTCTTTTATCATAATGAAGAGCAAAAAGCGCTGGCAGAAAAATATAAAAAGGAATTGAATGATACCAAAGCCTTTGGCAAGCCAGTTGTAACAGCTATCAATAAGGCATCTACATTTTATGTAGCAGATGGATATCACCAGGATTATTTTAATAAAAATGGGAATCAACCGTACTGCCGTCTTGTAATTTTACCAAAGGTGGAAAAACTCGAAAAGATATTTAAAGCAAAGCTGAAACATTAAAAAGCTTTTTCTAATAATTGAGGAGAGTGTCCAAAATGTAAGGTCGACATGACGGCAGAATGTCGACCTTACACTGGAATATAGTAATACTATATTCCAATTTTAAGTCCAACGTTTAACCCTAATCCACCAATGTTAATATACGAGCGTAAATCATCTGAAGGTTTAGTAGGATCATAATTAGGCTGTCCTTTAACATTCATTGTAGAATTAATGGTTTTATGATAGTTAACCTCTCTATCTCCTTTTGGTTGATCCTCTAGCGTCAGTTGTTTTGACCCCGCCGGAGTGTTTGTGGCATTAACAACTACAGTTGCTGTTCCATCGTAACTTCTAAGTTCTTTATCTTTACCGCCAACCGAAATATTACGATACTCTATTTCTGAGAATAAACTTATATTATTTCCAATCTTATAATCAAATCCTAAAGCGCTTTGAAATCCTATTGTTGGTTTCGGATTGATGTGCTCTTCTCTTGCCAGAACAAGAGTTGTACGAGTACCCGGAGGAGACACCGTTCCTTGAGAAGCTGCAATCTGACCAGTCTGATCATTAACTGAAGTATTGATTTGTAAATATCCTCCAACAGGAATGATCACCCCAATTTTACTATATGGCTGGAATTTCCCTGTATTCGGAATTCGGAAAACTAATGCTGGTGTTACGTCAAATGCTTTTACTTTACCCACAGCATGCAGACTTAACACATTTGTTCCGTTATTTATTACCGTTTGCCTCAGCATATCCTGCTCTTCACTCTTAAAATAATTAACTCCCACTTCCAGACCAATAATTTTATTAAACTGATAACCGCCAACCAGACCTGCCCTAAAACCTTGTCCAAAAGACCCTGTCAATGCTGTTTCTGAGGTTGTTGTCGTTGCACTTGCACCAGTTCCGGTAACGGTTGTTGTTTTGTCTCTTGCTAATTGCCCGTTTATTGCTGGAAACTCAACAGGAGTAACTTTCATAAAGTAACTACCCGTCGGTTTAATGTAAAAGCCTTTTTCTTGTGCTAATGAAGACAGAGAGGCAGTGGCTAGTAATACTGCTGATAGAAGTAACTTTTTCATAGTAGATTAAATTTGGTATATGCATTCACTTTTATCTATGCATGCATAGTAATTAACGTATGAAACCAGAAAAAAGTTTGTTATCATTTTAAAGTCATAAGCTTCAGTATTTTTTTTTGTTTTGACTAACGTAACTACATTTGCTAACACTGTTATTTTTAAAGCTCATGTTAGAGTTAAAAATAAGTGCTAAACGATAAAAAAATAAACTAAGATTTTCAATATGAGCTCAATAGAAGCCTTAAACTGGCGATATGCCACAAAAAAAATGAATGGTGAAAAAGTTTCACAAGATAAAGTTGATCAGATTCTTACAGCCGCACATTTAGCTCCAACATCGTCAGGCTTACAACCATTTAAAATTATTGTAGTTASCAACCCTGAACTAAAAGAAAAAATTAAGGCCGTAGCTTACGGACAATCTCAGATTACTGATTGTTCTCACTTATTAATCTTTGCTGCCTGGGACAATTACACCGAAGAACGTATCAAAGCGGTTTTTAACCATACCAATAATGAGCGCGGATTACCTGAGTCAGCAACTGCTGACTATGTAAATAAACTGATAGGTATCTATACCTCAAGAACCGAAGAAGAAAACTTTAACCATGCAGCCAAACAATCATACATTGGCTTTGGAGTTGCTTTAACCGAAGCTGCTTTTCTAAAAGTTGACGCTACTCCAATGGAAGGCTTTGACCCTGCAGAACTTGATGAATTATTAGGTTTAAGAGAACGGGGATTACGTAGTACGACCTTACTTCCATTAGGATATAGAGATGCCGGTGGCGATTGGTTAGTAAACCTTAAAAAGGTTCGTACCCCCTTACAAGATTTTGTAATTGAATTCAAATAACATAGTTAAGTTGCGGAATTAGATTCAGCGTAACAAAAAAATTAAGGAGATCCTGAAACCATATTCAGGGTCTTTTTTTTGTCTTAATACCCAGTATTAAATAGCAATGATATGTCAAAATATGTTAAAGATGCACTGTAACTAACCTATTCAATTCATAAATGAATATATTAGCATGATTAACAGCATACCATTTTGATGAGATTCGTAAAATTTGTAATTGCCCTAATATTATTTTCAACTGCACTGCAGCTTTCTTCATATGCACAGCAAGACAGTATTGTTTTAGATAACATCATGAATAAATCTAAAAAACTTGCGGAAGAACGTCCGACAGAAAGGGTTTATGTTCATTTTGATAAACCTTATTATAGCGTAGCTGATACCATATGGTTTAAAACGTATTTAACAATGGAACAAAATCTTCCTTCCATACTAAGTAAAATCGTTTATGTTGATGTAATAAACAGTAGGGATTCTTTAGTTCAAACCATAAAACTACCCGTTGTAAAAGGAGTGGCCGCTGGGAATATACCTCTCACCCCTGGTACTTATAAACAAGGAAACTATTATATAAAAGCATATACTTTATGGATGCTAAACTTTGGAGAAGACTTTTTCTTTAGCAAAACCATCCCTGTAGGTGAGGCAATTGATAAACAATTGATTACTCATTTTAGCTATAAAACTACTCAGACGGATAAAAACCAAAACATTGAAGCAATAGTCCAATTCAAAAACAGTGAGAACATTGCTCAGGCAAATAAAACAGTAAACTGGAAGGTAACTTCTAATTTTGATGTGGTTAGTAAAGGCAAAGGCACAACCGACCAGAATGGGATTTTAAGGATAAAGATTGATTCCCGTAAAGAACCTATTACAAGTGGCGAACTTATAACCGACATGACTTTAAGCGAAACGAATATAGTTACTTCGAACTTTAAGCTTAAACCAGCTAAAAGTGACAACGATGTTCAATTTTTCCCGGAAGGTGGAGATTTAATTAACGGCGTAGCCACAAGAATTGCTTTTAAGGCCATCAACGGATCTGGACTTGGTGTTGAATTAAAGGGTACAATTACCGACAATGGAGGCAATACGCTTACCAACTTTACTTCAAGCCATTTAGGTATGGGCTCCTTTTATCTGAATCCAGAGAATAATAAAGTCTATACAGCAAATGTTACGTTTAAAGACGGTACCACCAAGAGCATTGAATTGCCAAAGCCAGTTGCTTCGGGCATTACACTTCAGGTAAGCAATACAGATCCATTAGCTTTAGGCATCAAAATATTTGCCAACGAAACATATTTTGAAGCGAACAAAGGAAAAATGGTATTTATTGTAGGATCCAATGGTGGAATTGTTTACTACGCAGCAAAAACCAAGTTAAATAGCCTGGTTACAAATGCCAAAATTCCGAAAGACAAATTCCCGGCAGGCATTACTCAAATTACGCTTTTCTCTGAAGCAGGTGATCCAGTTAGTGAGAGATTAGCATTCAATTATCCAAAAAGTACCATAAGCGTATCCTTAAAAACTGATTTAGCAGCCTATAAACCCAGACAAAAGGTAAAAATGACCGTAACAGCAAAGAACGGCGCAGTACCTATTGAAGGAAATTATTCTATTTCTGTTACCGATGACCAAAAAGTTCCTGTTAATGAAGATAATGAAATAACTATTTTAAGCTCACTGTTATTAACCTCTGATTTAAAAGGCTACATTGAAAAACCAAACTATTATTTCAATAAGCCGGATGAGAAAAAGATAAGTGATCTGGATGTACTTATGCTTACGCAAGGTTATCGCCGTTTTAATTTTAAAGATATCATGACCGCGCCGTTCCCACCGCTTACCTTATTGCCTGAACAGGATATGAGAATCACAGGTACATTAAGAGATCGTACGGGTATGCCTGTTAGAAAAGGTGCATTAAGACTAACTGTCACAGGAAGTAAATATTCTGCAGAGGCATTAACCAATAACACAGGTGTATTTGCGTTCCCTAACCTTAACATCCCAGATTCATCAGAAGTAGTAATAAATGCAAAATATAACGCCAATGGCTCAAGCTTAATGATATTGCTTGATGGACAAATGGCCCCTCCTGTTTCCAAAAACCCTAAACAGATTGATGAGGTTGTTAATATAGACAGCGCGTTAGCGCCCTATTTAAATAACAGTAAAAAGCAGTATAGCTACCTCCGCACACTTAAAGAGGTAAAAATTGAGGGTGCTAAGGCCAAAAGGCCAAGCCATGCAGATTATCCATCTTTATCCGGGTTGAGCAATATTACAGGAACAACAATAGATGGTGATCGTTTTCAAGGATGTAACACATTCGCACTATGTTTGCAAACACAGGCAATGGGCCTAACATTTTTTGAGAACAATTTCTATGTAACCAGAGATTATAATCAAGGTAACAAAACACCGGTTCAAATTTTTATTAATGGTACACCTAGCGATTATTTTGCGTTAACTGCTGTTCAATCTTCTGAAGTTGAGTCTGTAGAGATATTTCCAAGGGATGAATTAGGAACAGTAAACAGACTTTATGGCACCAATGGAGTATTAGTCGTGAATATGAAAAAAGCTCCTAAAGGCACAAAAATGAGTTTAGCTGAATTTAAAAAACTTATGCCCGAAGCTAACCTGTTAAAGTTTAGCCCTAAAGGATTTAGTACACAAAGAGAATTCTATTCACCTAAATATGTAAATGCAGCCAGCACCTATAATTTTAATGATTTGCGCAGTACAATTTACTGGAACCCTAAAGTAGTTACAGATACAACAGGGGTATTATCGCTAGATTATTATAATGGTGATGGAAACGGAACCTATAGAGCTGTAATTGAAGGGGTAGACAAAGATGGAAATATATCCCGCTCCGTCTACCGCTATACGGTTAAGTAATTAGGATTATTCCCCGCTGTTTYCTGTCTCTTCGTGTTCGCATTTGATACCGGCGTCGGTCATTTTCCAAACGGTGAACTCACTGTTTGAATCATGATCACAATCCCAATAGCCATAACCATCCAGATAACGGCTAAAGTTTTTGCTTATGTTTAACCTGGTTCCAACAGGAACTTTTAATGTAAGCTCAACCTCTTGTCCGCGCCAATTACCTGCTTTAACAAATTGCAACATTGGGCTAAAGGTTAGCAAAGAATCATGTTGCAGGAAATCGTAGTGGATATTCTGCGCATTTTTTAATGCCATTTCAAAGGTTTTACCCCTCGCTTTATAATATTGGCTTAATGAGGGCTTTCCATTTTCACTTTTCTCAATATTTAACCTGATGTTTCTTGGCGCATCAAAGTTATGATCAAGATCAGTCAAAATTCTGCGTCCATTATAATTTCCTGGATCTATGCTGTAACGTAAGCTGTCTTCTTTTGTAAAGAATCTTGTTCTATCAATATTTAATGTATACGTCTGAAATGGTTTTACTTCACTCACTTGTGTAAATTCAGCACCTTCTTTAAACTCAGACCCAATTTTAACTACATAAAATGAAGTTACTGCTACTCCTGCAAGCCAGATTATCAATAGTCCAAATGAAAGTGACTTATTAACTGGTCTGCTGTTAAAAGCTACCCTAATAGAAAAAAGAACCAGCGCTAAAACCGGAATCATAAAAACCAAAAAGGCTGCAATAGCCGATGCAGTTATATACTCATGATTTATAATGTTGAGCGGGAACATCTGATAAACATTTGAATCCCACATACCTAATAAAGCTGCCAGGGCTACAATAAGGAATAAGATAATTAATGATCCAAAAGCAATAATACCAGCAGCAATAATTTTGAATATAACCTTACCGGTTCCATTAATAAAATTACCCAAAACATCAAGAAACTCAGCTATAAAGCCTCTGGACTGATGCACCAAAGGCTGCAGATAACTATTAGCAAATCCTTTTAAGTTTGCCTCCTCGCCCCTCATTGTCATTTTCTCAGCCTTAGTAACAGCCCTCGGTATCATAATCCACAATACAACGTAAGCTAATATTCCAGATCCACCCAGAAAAATTGTAGCAATAGCGATAAGTCTAACCAAGCGTGATTCTACATCAAGGTAGTGGCTCAAGCCAGAACATACACCAGCAATCATTGCCTGATCAGTATCTCGGTAAAGTTTTTTCACACTAAAATGAGGAGGGCTAGCGTACTCTTGAGTTTCCTCTTCTTCTTCTTCCGACGATTCAAAATCTTTAACTGAACCCATCTGGGCAGTAACTATCTGAACGTCCTGAATATTAATCACCTGCCTTTGCTGATTGGTCAATATTTCTGCAAACATCTCTGCAATTCTATTTTCTATATCAGTTACAATTTCAAAATCATCTGCATTCTTCGCGAAATGCTGTTTTACTTCATTTAAGTAAACTGTAAGCATTTCATAGGCGTCCTCTTCTATATGAATGATGGAGTTGCCAATATTTATGTTGAGTGTCTTCTTCATTACTTATTAATATTTATTTGGTCGTTGGTATCATTATCTGCAACTTTCTTTGAAGTATTTATTGCGTACGACAGTTCCTGCCACGTAGCGTCGAGTTGGCTAAGTATAGATTTGCCTTTTTCTGTAAGCAAATAGTATTTTCTGGGTGGACCAGAGGTAGATTCTACCCAATTATAGCTCAACAAGCCATTATTTTTTAAGCGGGTCAGCAAAGGGTACAATGTCCCCTCAACAACAAGCAATCTTGCTGATTTCAACTCAGCTATAATATCCGAGGCGTAAATTTCACCTCTGGATATGATAAGAAGCACACAGTATTCCAGTATGCCCTTTCGCATTTGCGTTTGCGTATTTTCTGCTATCATAATACAAAGTTATATGTTTTATATAGTAATATGCAATACATAGTACTATATAAAAACAAATTTAAGGTACATCTTTCTGATTTACAGATAAATAATTTTAAAACGAAGAGTAGAATATAACTGAAAACGGAAAATATGAGTAGAGATATCAACCAAAAATCAAAGTTATTAACATTTTATCCTCTAAGCGCTAATTTGGCTCACAGTTTGCAATAATCAATACATCTACTTGAAAACCATCTATCTATGTTAACAAAAACTTTTTCCTTATTTAATATATTCGCCAGGCGAAAAGAGGAGGCACCCCCTAAAGAATTGACCAGAAAACAATGGATAGATGCAGATCGGATTGTAATGATCGTTCTATTTCTAAGTGTTATTATTGGCGCAATTATTTTTTCTTAATTTACAACAACAGCGTATCTATTCTGTGAGCCTGTACCCTATCCTGATATTCGGACCAGGTATAAATGGTAAAATGACCATCCTGAGAAGCAACTAATGCTGTAGCATCTCTTTGATCATGAACAAATTGAGCAGCTGAAAGATGCCTTGTTCCGCCTACCTTAGAAGGATGGATTACTACGGCATCACCACCGGTTATCGGTTCTGAAAAAGAAATCTCATCAACATTATCCTTTCCTTTTGCCCGTCCTATTTTGGCTCCAAAAGCCAGCAGTTCATATTGATTGCTGATAACAGTTGCTCCATCCACGGCAGTTAAACCCGCAAGATGTTCTACTTCTCTTTTCAATGCAGTTTGCCAGAAAATCTGACTAGCCTCTTTACGATCTTGTTGCAACAACTTGGATAGACCTGTAAAAGACGGCTGCACATAATATTGAATAGGTTTGATAATGGATTGCAACCAATTACTGGTTTCACCTGGCACTACCAGCAAAGTCCCCCCTCTTCCATGTGCCCTCATAGAAACAGCAAGCTGGATTAGTACATTAACAGAATCATTCCAATAAGAAGGGGCGGTAAGATCCAGCAATGATAAAAGCATTGGCGGGCAATCCGGTACACTTGTACTTTGTCCGTCAACCATTTTGACCTGGTCACCCTTAAGAACTGCAATGTTTGTAAATTTTCCAAACCCATAAATCCTTCTATGCTTAATTACAAGCAATGCAGGTTCAGAAACATCAAGTACAAAACAAAAATTAGGAATACTAACGGTAGTTCCCCAAATATAAAGTGCCCCATCCTCTTCCCAAACGCCAAGATGTATCCCCGCACGCTCTATGCCCGGTGCCAGCTTAGTTAAGGTGCCCGGATTTAAAGGCAATCTATTTTTAAATAATAATGGGTTGCCCGCTTGCTGCGGAGGTAAAAATGCCAATGATATTTTTGGAGAATGTCCTTCTTCTTTACGTAAACTTGCCCAAAAAGTCGCATCAATTATAGCTTCAACTATATCTGCTGTAGGTAAAGGTGCGAGATCGTCCTCTCCACTATCTCTGGCAGCAGCAAGATGTGCGGCAAAAATAGCCTCAACTTTAGGGGCAATAATCCGTGCTGCCTGATAGGTAGATTGATAGATCATGCCATAAAGTTAAGGTATTCGATTTATTTAATTGTATATCTAATGCCAAAAAATCCCCGTATTCCTTGATTCGGGCCGTAAACATAACTTGGATCAAAAGTAAGCCCATATGGGTTTTCAGCAGTAACCATTACCTGGCCGTTTTTGTCGAGTTCCACATGTTTATCAAAGGGATCATTAGCTCTCGCAATTATGAAAGGATTGCCTTTGTTTGGAGTCCAGTTTAATAGATTTTTTATTCCACCATATAGTTCAAATCTATTGAATCCACTAAATGTGAATTGAATATTTTGTATGCTCCAGACTGGTGAAAATTCTTTCCTTGGATCAAGATCACTTAGCAATGGTAAACGCATAGGGCTGTAAACATTTCCTGTGTAGTCAATAGCAAGATTAAATGGTTTGATTTTGTATGAAATGGCCCAGTTTCCTGAAAATTTTTCTGTAAGAATTTGCTGCTTCTTAATTCCATGTTCAAAACTGGCAACATCCTGATAAGTTGCCCCAACTATAACCTTCAGTCCGTTGTTAAAAGCCACATCAACATTAGCACTTAATCCTTTACTTACGGCATAACCATCTAAATTATCATAAATAATCTTATTAGGATCTGTATCAAAATCGCCTATGATCCTGTTGTTAAAATAAGTATAAAATGCTGAGCCTTCAATACCTAAAAAAGTCCCGTTATCTGTATATATTTTCTTTAAATAATTAAGATTTACATTATATGTCTTTTCAGGTTTAAGCTCATTCGGTATCTCTACAGTTCTGGCGCCTGTTAAGGCAGCATGATCTTCAGTAAAGATGTTTACCACTCTAAAGCCGGTCCCTGCATTTAATCTAAGAATATTATTATCATCTATGCTCCATTTATAAGCAACTCTGGGCGTAAAAATATTTCCATTAACAGAATTATAGTCATACCTAAATCCTGCAAGAAATTTATGCTTTGCGCTTAGTGTTATTTCATCCTGAATAAAAATTCCCGGGAGCCAGGTATTTTTTGCAATCTCCTGGTTAAGGCCAGTGGTTGCCGCAGTATTATCATCATAAAAAGTATACCTTAAAGCTGTCCCAAGCAAAAGATCATGATTGTGAATCTTCTTATCCCAGGTAAGTTGGGCAAACCCTATTTTCTGTTCGGCAATATAAGATGTTGTTCCATACCTGCTATCCTGATTATGTTCATTATACGAAAAAGCCAGAAATATCTTCTCTTTTACCGGCAACTGATAATTTCCAATTAATTCCCAGCGTTTGGTATAAATGCTTTCACCATAAACCTGATCTCCTCCCCTAAATGACTTGTTCCATTGCATTTCTCCTCCCCATCTGTCCTCATACATATACCTTGCGCCAAGCGTAAATATTCGTTTGTTTTTCCTTTCAAAACTCCATTTCTGGAATACAGAGATACGATCCTGAAGCGTCACATCTGTGAAGTTATCATGATTGTGATCTACCGGATTGCCATATTTAAAATAATTCACCCCTGTTAATGCGATGGCCTTTTTCCCGAGGTTGAATTTAAATCCAAGATCAGCATTGTATTCCTGATAATCGGTGGCAAAAAAATCTGCAGAGAGCAGCGGTGCATTTTCAGGCTTTTTAGTAATGATATTGATTAAGCCTCCAACTGCCTCGCTACCATATAAAGACGATGCAGGTCCTTTAACAATTTCAATCTGTTCTACCAGTGAATTCGGAATTCCTGAAAGTCCATAAACAGTCGAAAGGCTACTTACTATTGGCATTCCATCAATTAAGATCATGGTATAAGGTCCTTCAAGACCATTAATATGAATATCACCGGTATTACAAATATTGCAGTTTAGCTGTGGCCTTACTCCATTTACGTTCTGGAGCGCCTCAAAAATACTAGGTGTAGGATTCTTTTTAAAGTACCCTGGCGTATAGACTTCTACCGGAACCGGACTCTCCAATCTCTTTACTTCCTTTAAAGTTCCCGTAACTACAACCTCATCTAAATCATTTTGAAGGTTGCTGAGATCAAAATTTAAAACTGATGACTCATCATTCCTTAATGTAATGGTTTTAACCATTTTCCTAAACCCTATTGCCGATGCCTGAATCCTATAAGTGCCCGATTTAACTTTACTAAGTGTATAATTCCCCATACTATCAGTTTGAGTGATTAGTTGAGTCCCCTCTATCTTAATATTTACGAGAGCTAAGGGTAGCGCTTCAGAAATAATTTTACCACTAATGCTTCCGGTTTGGCCCATGGCATTAATAACAAACAACATAGAAAGAATTGAAAGTAAAGTTTTGCTAAACATATTTTTATATTAATCTAATAGTTAAATAATTTCAACAAAACTAATRAAGTTAGATTAGTCTAACAAATATAATTTGACATTTATTATTTTTATTTCCTTTATAAAGCGATAAGTTTGTACTATGCTATCTTATACAGAAGAAAACTATTTAAAAGCTTTATTAAAACTGAGCTTTCAGAACGAAGAAAGGCCCGAGGCAGGCACCAATGAAATGGCAGCTTATTTAGGTGTTAAACCTGCTACTGCCACAGATATGTTAAAAAAGCTGAAAGAGAAAAATCTGGTTACTTACAAAAAGTATGGCAAAATATTACTTACAGATATCGGCAGAAAAAACGGCATCGCCATTTTAAGAAAGCACAGACTCTGGGAAACATTTTTATATGAGAAACTGGATTTTAGCTGGGATGAGGTCCATGAAGTTGCTGAGCAACTGGAACATATACAATCAGCTAAATTGGTAGATAAGCTGGAAGAGTTTCTTAACTTCCCGGAATTTGATCCACATGGCGACCCAATTCCAAAAGCAAACGGGGACATGCCCGCCATTGCAAAAACGTTATTATCAGAGTTAAATGCTGGCCAAAACTGCAAAGTGGCAGCTGTTAAAGATACTTCTACTCTATTTCTTCAATATTTGGAGAAATTGAAGATAACCATTGGTACCAGGATAAAAGTACTTGAAGTGATTGCTTTTGATGGGTCATTGAATATTCAGATTGAAAACGAAGAGCCCAGAAGCGTATCTATGAAATTTGCAGAAAGTTTATTTATTAACCAACTTCCATAACACCCATTATATGTCAACCGAAATAAAATGTCCTAATTGCGCGCATACTTTTCCCATTGAAGAGGTGATGGCTGAGGAATATAAAAAAGACCTCAGAGAGAAGATGGTTACCTTTACCAAACAAAAGGAAGATGAATTTGCTAAAAAGCAAAATGAATTTCAAGCGTTGCAAAAACAGCAGGAACTTGCTTTTGAGCAGCAGCAAAAAAAACAAGCGGCAGCTTATGAGCAAAAATTAAGCGAAGAAAAAAAGCAGCTACAAACCGTGCTCGAAGAAAGCTTGCGCAAAAGTATAGCAACAGATTTCGAAAAC
The DNA here is from genome assembly GCF_056397585.1 of Pedobacter sp. 05L430. Lineage (NCBI taxonomy): Bacteria > Pseudomonadati > Bacteroidota > Sphingobacteriia > Sphingobacteriales > Sphingobacteriaceae > Pedobacter > Pedobacter sp. 05L430. The sequence continues at coordinate 22,661 of NZ_JBFTNT010000006.1, forward strand.
AAGCTGCAAATACTTGATAATGCCAACAAAGAGAACGAAGAAAAATTAAAATCTGCCCGCGCTAAAGAGCTTGATTTCCTGAAAAAGGAACAGGCAATGAAGCAAAAGGAAGAAGAAATGGAGCTTCAGCTACAGCGTAAACTACAAGAGCAGCGCGCTGATATGACGGAACAGATCAGAAAGCAAGAGGCCGAAAAAAACAGCATAAAAGAGACCGAACATCAACTGAGGGTAAAAGAACTGGAGAAACAGCTCGACGATCAGAAAAAACTGGCAGAAGAGATGAAGCGTAAAGCAGAACAAGGATCTATGCAGTTACAAGGCGAAGTACAAGAACTAATTTTAGAAGAATTACTTAGAAATGCATTCCCTTTTGATCTGGTATCTGAAGTAGGTAAAGGAGTAAGAGGAGCMGACTGCGTTCATCATGTCAGAAATCAATTTGGGCAGGAATGCGGTAAAATTATCTATGAAAGTAAGCGCACTAAAGATTTCTCGATGGAATGGATTGAGAAATTAAAGAAAGACATGCGCAGTATGGGAGTTGATGTTGCAGTTATAGTTACCCAAACCTATCCAAAAGGAATGGACTGTTTCGGCGAAAAAGATGGTGTTTGGATCTGTTCGTTTGATGAAGTTAAAGCCGTTTCCTATATCCTTAGAGATGGAATTGTGAAGCTGTTCAGCGCTTCAAAATCTCAAGAAAACCGTGGAGATAAAATGCATATGCTGTATGATTATTTAACCAGCAATGAGTTCTCTGAGCAATGGAAAGCCATTAGAGAAGGTTTCATGAGCATGAAATTATCTATCCAAAGAGAACGCGATGCTATGGAAAAACTATGGAAAGCCAGAGAAAAGCAACTAGAAAAAGTACTGCTAAATGCAGCACACATCAGAGGTTCAATTGAGGGCATTGCCGGAACAGATAGTATACAGCTAAGCCTTACTGATGACGAGGACGACCCTTTATTGTTAGAATAAATCTGGCTTATGATATACGCAAAAAAGAAAGTACAACAGACTGCTCATTTGGCCGCCCAAACGGCCAAAATTATTGCAAATGTAAAAGAGCTTCAGGAAAAGAATCTAATAAGGATTGAAGGAAACGAGGTATATGTATATCCTGAAATCCTTAAGGATAAACCAACAGCATTAAATTGGATTAAATGCCTTCATCTGTATTGTATGCTAAAAAAGCGTTTTAAAGAAAGTGATTCACTTTTCTTTAAAGATTATACCACTGGAGAACAAATTGGCGCTTACAAAAACAAGAAGGCGAGCGTCACTATTTTCACTTAAATCCAGTTACAACCATCTGCTTTTGCGCCAGTTTTCTTGTTTCTCAAAATCCATAAACGTCCAGGCCACAAACCGACTGATCTTTTGTCCTTGCGCCATTTCTATTGTTCTAACTTCAAATGCGTTAAAATTCTGAATCGCTTTATAAATAAAAGGAAGGTTACCGCTCTTTGAAACTAAGGTCGAGAACCATAAACATTGATTTGCAAAAGAAGCACTCTCCTCTATCATTTTTCTAATAAATCCGACTTCCCCTCCTTCATACCAAAGCTCTGTATTTTGTCCCCCAAAATTCAGTGTTACCTCTTTGCCTTTTTGCTTACCCAAATTTTGCAATTTCCGTCTTGTGCCAGATTGAGCCTCTTCGGCAGAAGAATGAAAAGGTGGATTACACATGGTGAAATCAAACAGATCCTCTGGCTTGATAACCCCTTTAAAAATATGATGTTTATTGCTCTGTGGCCTGCAAGTTATAGCATTTGTCAGTTCCGGATTTGATGCAATAATTGCTTTAGCCGCTTTTATGGCTCCGGAATCTATTTCGCTCCCCACAAAGCTCCAACCATAGTCCTGATGACCAATAATCGGATAAACACAATTAGCACCCAATCCAATATCTAACCCTCGAACTGATTTTCGCGTTGGTATTATCCCATCATTAACAGAAGCGAGCAAATCTGCCAGATAATGCACATAATCTGCCCTACCCGGTATAGGTGGACAAAGATATCCGGCCGGAATATCCCAATACGAAATACTATAGAAATGCTTAAGAAGTGCTTTATTAAGACTTTTAACAGCCTCAGGATCAGAAAAACATATAGATTCGTCTCCATATGAATTAACTGCAACATAGTTTTTCAATTCCGGATAGCTTTTAATCAACTCGGGAAAATCGTACCTGAAGCGATGTTTATTTCGTGGATGGAGGGGTGTTTTTTCTGCTGACATTCGTATAAAAATTATCCAAAGTTAAGCGTTCTGAGTAAACAATTGGATATATTAGAAAGCATGACGTACTTTGCATGTATAATTTTTCAATTTTGAAGGTACTATGCTAAAGTTTATCAAGGGATTTGGGTATGCGTTTTCGGGTATTGGTTATGCCTTTAAAACACAGCTTAATTTTAAATTTCATATTGCGGCCCTCCTTGTAACGGCCATTGCCGGGTGGTATTTTGCATTATCTATAAATGAATGGCTTTGGATAATTGCCGCTGCCGCTATTGTTTTAATAACAGAATTGTTGAATACCGCTATAGAAGTACTTGTTGATTTGGTTTCGCCAAACTTTAATCCCAAAGCAAAGATCATTAAAGATGCAGCTGCCGGGGGTGTATTGATTGCAGCTATTGGTGCAGCTATAATTGGCTTGATCATCTTTATTCCTAAAATTTTTTAGGTCATGTTGCATAAAACCAGGGGGATTGTTTTAAAAACTACACTCTATAGTGAAAGCAGTGTAGTTGTACAAATCTTTACCGAAAAGTTTGGCATCCAATCGTACATGATCAATGGCGTTAAAAAACCCAGGGCAAAGATCAGAATGAATATGCTCCAGCCATTGCATCTTGTAGATATGGTGGTTTATCATAAAACCAATATTAGTATACAGCGTGTTTCTGAGCTCAGGCCATCTCCTGTTTTTAGTAGTATTCCTTATGATATCATAAAAAGTACAATGGCAATCTTCCTAAATGAAGTATTGTATAAGAGCATAAGACAGCAAATGGCAGATGAGCATCTATTTGATTTTATATTTAGTGCTATTTGCTGGCTCGATGAAAACAGCGAAACAAACGTAAATTTCCACCTTGCATTTTTGCTTAAACTATCAAGGTATTTGGGATTTGCGCCCAGTATGCAAACTAAAAGCGACCAGAGTTATTTTGATTTACAGGAAGGAGAATTTAAGTCGATGCTCCCTGTACACCCCCACTATTTGGAAAAATCTGATGCAATTCTCTTTATTTCCCTGTTTACTTCACCTTTTGAAAAAATAAATCAAATAAAATTAGAAAATAAAACAAGAAGATTCATTTTAGATAAAATATTGATTTACTACACTTTACACACAGCATCTTTTGGAGATATTCGTTCGCATCAAGTTTTAGAGGATGTGCTCTCTTAAAATATTACAAAAGTTTTGGAGTTTTAAATTAGAGGTGTATATTTGCACTCCCTAACAATTAGGGATTAATACAGCTTACTCAGCTGGCCTTTTAGCAAAAGAGTAGAACCAAAGGGGAGATTAGCTCAGCTGGTTCAGAGCACCTGCCTTACAAGCAGGGGGTCACTGGTTCGAACCCAGTATCTCCCACCAAAACCTAACGAGGATTCGAAGGTTATTAACAACAGCTTACTCAGCTGGTTTTTTAAACAAAAGAGTAGAACTAAGGGGAGATTAGCTCAGCTGGTTCAGAGCACCTGCCTTACAAGCAGGGGGTCACTGGTTCGAACCCAGTATCTCCCACCATAATGGACAACCTCGATAATTCCGGAGTTGTCCTTTTTTTTGGCTGTTTTAAAACTTTTGTGATATCGGCAATAAGCTTCTTTAGCGTTGCAAGGGTCAGCCGCTTTCTCCGAAATAACAATTGCTCCTTCTTTATTTGAAATTAAATTACGACATTTAATAGTCTGCATCAACCACCCTAAAATTATACTTGAAGGCAGGCAATTCGGAACAATAAACCAAACACAGATTTCGCTTCGTAATTATCGCTCTTCATGAAATTAATACCCTTCTTATGTGCTTTCTTAATCACGGCGAGCTCCTTTGCTCAAAAAACCACTAGCTTCCTGCTTAAAGGAAATGTAAAGAATTTGGATGACACCTTTTTTGAATTGGCCACTACAGGGTATTTTAACAATACTGTGAATGCTGTATTAGTAGATAAAAAAGGTAATTTTTCTAAACACATTTACATAGACGGTATTCAGGACTTTTATCTGTATCTGAATAATGATGCCATCACTGCTTTTGCTGTGCCTGGTGACACCATAGAAGTGAATTGGGATCAAAAGAATTTTAAAAACACCTTCAAAATCAATAGTCCATCGCCAGAGCKCGCTCAGGATTTGTCTATCATGATGGCGATTTATAACAAGAGAAGACAACCCTTTCTTGATTTGAATAGGAAACTGTATGAAGAAAAAGAGCTTGCAGATTCTTCTAAATACAGGTTAATTAATGACTCGTACAATGCAGAGTTAAACATCATATTTAGTGCTCCCCATACCAAATACAGCATCACTAAGACTTTTTATGATGCATACTTTAAACATGTGGGATTATTGAGGGGATTACGTGGCAACTTGTTAAATATCTATAAACTCAAAACAGACGACCGCTACTCCAGTCCTGAGTATGCTAAATTTGATCATACCTACTTATCAGAAGAAATTTTCATACAATCTGCACCTTACCGCGATTTTCTTTTTGATCAGGTCCGATTTCACCAACCTTTTAAATATTATACAGCAATAAATGGCTCAGGCTATGCTGCTTTCAATCCAGCAAAAAAAGACTATCAGTCGGGACAGGCTTTTTTAAATATCATTCCTATTAGAGACTGGTTTTCGGCAAAAGCGATCATGTTTGGTTTTGAGCACTATGATTTTAAAGATGTCAAGTCAGTTTATGATGACTACCTGGCACACGGGAGTACGCCAGCTTACCTTGATACGGTCAAAACATTTTATGACAATGCCAGAAAGTTAGCGCCCGGGCAGCCTGCGCCCGCATTTAACCTGAAAGATATGAAGGGTAACTCCGTTTCGTTAAGTGATTTTAAGGGCAAATTAGTTTACATTGATTTCTGGGGGGTATACTGTGGCCCTTGTATTGGTGATATCAAAGAAAACGGGACAAAGATGCATGAGAAATATAAAGACAAAGATGTTGTATTCTTAAACATCTGTGTGGATGAAAAAGGAAGTACCTGGACAGATAAGGTAAAGGAATTAAAACTTGATGGAGTGAACCTTGTTGCTGAGGGCTGGACCACCAATCAGGTGTGCAAGGATTACAATATCAATGCTATTCCGCATTATGTGTTAATTGATAAAGAAGGCAAAATAATCAATAATAACGCCCCGGGATTATACCAACTAGCAGGAGATGGAGCAAATGATCTGGATAAAGCTTTAAAAGTTGAAAAGAGCAAATAGTCTCAATTTAGTTCGCAAAGTACCCTCATAATAATTAAGGAGAACTCAACATACAAGCAACATATCCAGTCTTTAGATTATTTTTTTACTAGTCTTTCCCCATATTTTTTCAGGATCTTCAATATATCTGTCCTGTCTTTCAGGTAAATATTGGTCAAGAAAACAATACCAATATGATCGTTAAACAAAATATTGGTGGTAACTCCCGGATCGTCCCCGTCATGACCGATATATCCGTCGTTGTAAATATTCCAAAACACTCCTTTATTACGTGTTTGAAGGTTCATATTAGCAGGTACGGTAGCTGCCGTAAAGACAGGCTTAAACATGGTTTTAACAGACTCGTTTGCAAGTATTTTCGAATTACCATTTAGGCCACGGATCATTTCCAGGACGTATTTACTTAGGTCCAGTGCTGAAGTTCTGAGCCCCCCATCTGGATAGGTTGTTAATGTATAATATGGAAAAGCCATTTGTTTGGTGAAATAAGGAACCGAATGTTGTTTTAAATTCCTTCTAGTTAAATACCAGTCAGAATGATGCATTTTGAGAGGTCCAAAAACATATTTTTCCGTAAACGCAGGAAATGACATGCCTGACTTGACCTCAATAAGATAAGCCGCCAATGCGGACCCGACATTGCTATAACTTGCACGTTTTCCCGGTTCGCTGTCATAAAAATTTTTAGCGCTGTATAATTTTCCCGTCGGACTTAAGTAAGACTTTAAGAAAGTTTGTAGCGTTGTATCCGCGAGGTCCGACGTATATCCATGCGCTTTCATGAACTGACCTAGTATTGGATCTAAATCAGACGATTTCCTGAAACGGTAGGTCCTGTTAAACATATCCTCATTATCGATAATTCCAGAAGTGTGGGTAGTGAGGTCCTTAACTCTTATTAACTGATCCGGGCGATAAGGGTTTACCACTTTAAAAGGTAGTATCTCGTTGATATCTGTCTCCAACGTAAAATAGTTTAACTCAATCGCTTTCATTAGCGCAACCGCAACAACTGTTTTACTTACCGAGCCTATATTCTGGATGGTTTTTGGCGTAAATGTTTTTTGATTCTTAATGTCGGCGTATCCAAATCCTTTCTGATATATTGGCCCTTTATTGTTTAGAATGACCACTGCAAAACCCGGCAGATCCTTTTTATGCAGGTATTCATCAAGATGATACGTCAGCGAGTCAACAGTAGTTTGTGCAATCACAACGCCTGGAAATAATACCATAAGGAGAGGAAGAATTTTAAGAAATCTCATTGTTCTATTATTTGTTTTACACCAATTAATAGTGCAAAACTGGATAATATGTATGTGCCAATCGCCCGTCTAAGCTAAGACGCACGTGTTGAGGTACGTTGAAATTCGGAAGGAGAGATACCTGTGTTCTCTTTAAAAGCCTTGTTAAAGGTTGTTTTTGAATTAAAACCGGATTCAAGAGCTATCCCAAGAATATTGTAATGAGAATATCTCGGCTCAAGTAACATTTTTTTGCTTTCATTTACTCGATACCTATTAATGAAGGAGTAGAAGTTCTCCTTAAACTCTTCATTCAATACCTGCGAAAGATGAATAGGTTTCATTTGTAATCTATCCGCCAAAGAAGTAAGCGTAAGCTCGTTATTAAGGTATGGCTTCTCGATCTCCATTAAGTGTTTAACATGTTCAACCATTTCGGCTTTCTCCAGAACAGATAAGGTTGAATTTTTGTACCTCTTTTCCCTTTGTTTTAGTTCCGCTACCTCAAGCTCCGGCAGCATGCTTCTGTAAATGCCTTTTTGTGCTATAATATGATAACCGAGCCAATAACTGAAAATTAAAAGGCTGTACCCTGTCAGATTAAGCCAATCTTTTTCGAAACCACTTAATGTCCAGAAGACGATGACAATCAACAATAAAATCACCATTATTCTTACCCAGTTAAGGTCATTTTCCCGAGCTGTAGAGGTAAGATCCTTCAAGATTTGTTGATGCTGATTTACGAGACCATTAATGAGGAACACGTAAATTATTCCCTGGATGTTATTATAATATTTGTATAAAATTCTTAAAAAAGAACTATTGTGGTACTGTTCTATAATGGGTAATGGAAATACCCAGATTAACAGAAATATAAGAATAGGTATTAAATGAACAATATGTTTTTTCTGAAAACGGAACAAGTTTTGGGTCAGGGAAGCGATATAAAAATAGAGTGATGAGAAAGCAATAAGCAGCGAAAATTCATCCAGAAAGCGAAAGTAGTTCCCGTAGATCCCATTGAAAACCAATAAATCATATAACTGATTTAAACCAAGAGAAATGCAAAAAGACAAGAGAAAAAGGCTAGCAGTCTTGCTGCGATTTTGTCTTATCAGAAATGTGTAAAGACCGATAGAGAAAAAATTTACACAGATTATTGCAGATACAAGTGTTTCTGGATTAAGGTTGATCATTCAATGCGAATATATTAATATTCTCGGATACGATCTTTCTTTATCCCAATCATAAAATTGGATCGAAAAGCATAGAAATCAGTCATTTTGGAAAGAACATGATCAAAAAGATCCTGGATAAAATATCCCACCATAAACCTACTCCCCACAAGAATTGATTCGAAAGGGTCAGGTAGGGAACCAGTATTTTAACCCAGTTAAACACTCCTTTATCTTTAACAGTACCACATCCCAATGTGATTTCATTCAAATTACAGTATAAATCCATGTTTTTATCCGAAAAACATGGACTCAACATGGACTTTGGAATAATATAACTTATCAATTATTTAGTTGTCATTATTAGTACTTTTACTAATAATAGCGCAACTAGATGAAATGAAAAGAAAACTATCTTTAATTGAAGGGACCATGTATGCAGGCGGCCAAACAGCTGTGAATGTTGTTTCCTCTGTTACAATTAAAGGTACGGTTCAGGAATCTGAATTACATGCCTCACTATTAAAGATTCAGGCCAGGCACCCATTGCTAGGCAGTAATGTTTGGGAAGATGAGGTAGGTATCCCTTATTTTGTTGAACAGAATCCGGTTCAAAGAATCGGCCTTCGCATAGTTAACCGACAAACAGACCAGGATTGGGAAAGGGAATCTATCACAGAATGCCTTACCCCATTTAACACTAAGAATGATACTTTGGTTAGGTTGGTGTGGTTAAAATCAGAAAGTGTTTCTGACCTGATTGTTGTGGGCCATCATTGTATATGTGATGGCAGATCTATCCTGAACCTTATGGATGAAACATTGTCTTTGTTAGGCGATCCGGAAAAAGAAATAGGTGCCTATAAATCCTTTTCCTCTATACAGGATTTTATTCCTCCCGAAATCCAGGAAAGCAAGGCAAACAAATTAAAGATTCAATTATTTTCTAAAGTTGCAAAGCTTGCCTTACTTGCGGTGGCCTTTAAAAAAGAGATTAAAAGAGAAAAACCATTTTTTTTACATTGGAAACTTAGCAAAGAAGAATCTTCCCTAATTATTGAAAAATGCAAATCTGAAGGGGCTTCTGTCCACGATGCACTAAGTGTGGCATTTTTAAGAGGGTTTAAAGAAATTAAAACCATAAAATCGCATTCCAGACTTTATTGCGCAGTAGACATGCGGAAGTTCCTGCCAGAAGTTAAAAGCAATATGCTCTTTGCTTTTCCGGCAATGGTTGGGCTCAATCTTTCGAACAAAAAAACCGATGGTTTTTGGAACCAAACCCGTGAATTTAAAAATGGCCTGGCAAAAAAAATAGATGAGATGAATGTAAATACCGTATTGCTATACAGCGAGTGCCTTTTGCCTTCTTTACCAAGAATKACCAGATATGCCAAGGCTGATAAAGGAGCCCATGATTTTACCCTTTCAAACATGGGAAAAGTAAGCATAAACGAAAAATATGGTGCGCTTGAAATCGAATCTTTGCAATCCCCTTCGACAATTTTTCCGTTCGGTAATCCGACAACTCTGTTTACAACTTATTTTAAAGGTCAAATTGATTTGATATTCACATCCGATGAGCATTTTATAAAACGGGAAGATGTGTTAGCCTTAAAAGAGAGTGCATTCAGTATGATCATAAAATAATTATTTATATTTAAATAACGTTGAAACTAACGAGATCAAACCATGAAACTATTAAAATTAATCATCCTTTCCGCAGTTACATTAGCCTCCTGTTCTGGGCAGACAGAAACCAAAAAATCATCTGAGCAATCTATAAACGGAACCTGGAAACTTATATCCGCAAAAGTGATAACCAAAGGTGATACCGCAAATACTTTTCCTGTAGAAAATCAGGAGATGATTAAAGAATTTAATGATACTCATTTTTCCTTTTTCAAGCATGATGTTAACAAAGGAARGGGCAAAGGAGCTATTTTCGATGCGGGTAGTGGCACATATACGTTAAATGGAGATAAATACGAAGAACATCTTCAATACTGCAGCTTTAGAGATTGGGAAAATCTGAAATTCAGTTTTACATTAAAAATAAGTAATGATACATTGGTGCAACGTGGCATTGAAAAAATAGATAGCCTGAATGTTAATCATGAGATCGTAGAAACCTACGTTAAGTTACACTAGGATAAGGTATGTTATTACCTACGGTGGGCATCGAACAGATCTTTAAACTTCCTTACACAGGGGAAGACTTTAAGTTACTACGCCACGACCCTATTAACATGCCCTCCATTCCTCATGCGCATAAGCATGATTTTTACATGCTCCTTGTTATAGATCAGGGTAGCGGCACGCATACCATAGATTTTAAAGAGCATATCGTTCATAACAAAATGGTGTTTTTCCTTGCACCCGGGCAGGCCCACCAATGGGAGCTCTCAGAAAAAACATCTGGTTATCAGTTAATGTTTTCGCAGAAGTTTATGCTTCCCGGGAGTCTAAGGTTGCCATTTTTCAATTTGTCGTCCTCTCCTGTTCTGGCCCTTAAAAATAATCAATACCCGGATCTTGTTCAGGAGCTAGAGCAAATATTGAAGGAATTAACTACCCCCAGACAATTTGAAACTGAACTAATTCAAACCAGATTACAAATTGTATTGATTTTATTGAAAAGATGGTATTCAGACTGCTTTGATCTGCAGGACTCTACTACCGACAATCGCCTGATTAACAATTTCCTTGCACTTCTCGATAAGCATTACGCTGCGCATAGCGAGGTATCATTTTATGCTGCAGAGCTACACGTTACTGCTAATTATCTGAATCAGATTTGCAGGAAAAAATCAGGAATAACTGCCGGAGACCTTATTCGAGAGCGTATTTTGCTCGAAGCAAAAAGGATGCTAACGTTAACAAACCTTGATATTAAAGAGATTGCCTATTCTCTTGGGTTTAACGACACCTCTTATTTCTCCAGATTTTTCAGGAAAAATACGAGTGTTAGTCCTCAGCAATTTCGGAAAACAAATAATTAGTACCCTTATTATGATAATCAGTCCTATTTAGCTGAGGCTTTAAGAACTAAATTTGCATATGAATTTCCGAATCTTATCTGTCATCATCCTTACTTGCATTGCAATGAATGCTTGTTCGCAGAAAAAAAACATGGAACAAAACGAATTAGAGGTTTTCAAAATCATAGCGGCAAACGACAGCACTAAGCTATCGCAATGGCTTTCTGTAAATAAGAACGTTGAGCTGCGAAATAGCAAAGGAGAAACACCTTTAATGAATGCTACTTACAGCAATCGCATTACGCTGGCAAAAATGCTGATCGATGCCGGAGCTAATGTAAACCAGCAAGACAATATGCTAAACAGCCCTTTTCTATACGCCGGGGCTTCCGGTTATCTCGAAATACTTCAGCTTTGCTTAAAAGCGGGCGCGAACTATAAAGTGTTTAATCGGTATAATGGTACTGCGTTAATACCTGCATGCGAAAGGGGTCATATTGCAATAGTTACTGAATTACTAAAAGACAAAAACTATCCTATTGATCATATAAACAGATTAGGGTGGACAGCATTACTGGAAGCCGTTATTCTTGGTGATGGAAGCGATAAATATGTAAAAATTGTTCAGCTTCTGGTAAATGCCGGCTGCGACATTACCATTAAAGATAAAGAAGGCGTTGATGCACTTAGCCACGCCAAAAAAAGAAATTTTAAAGAAATAACAGCTGTTCTTGAAGAAGCAGCTAAGAAATAACCTTCCTAATGAAAAAATTAATATTCTCTATCCTCTTCTGTTTAGCGGCCTCTGGCGTATTCTCACAGAAAAAAGACGCTGATATAATTATCAAATCTGCAAATATCATTGATGTTAAAACAGGCAAAATAATTTCCGGAAAAGCCGTAGCTATTAAAGATGGGAAAATCATTAACGTATTTAATGAAAAGCTGATCAGCGGATACAATTCAAAACAAATATTGGATGCAAAAGGCAAGTATCTGATGCCTGGCCTTTGGGATATGCATATGCACTTTGGTGGTGGCGATTCTTTAATCAATGAAAATAAGAACCTGTTACCGCTATTTCTGGCTTATGGCATTACAACCGTACGTGATGCAGCAGCTGACATTAGCCCTAGTGTATTACAATGGAGAGATGAAATTGCAGCAGGGAAACTACTTGGTCCATCCATTTTCACCTCTGGACCTAAACTAGAAGGGTATAAATCTGTTTGGAAAGGTGATATTGAAGTTGGAAATACTAAAGAGATAGAGCAAGCCCTGGATTCTTTACAAAAAATGCGTGTCGATTTTGTTAAAATAACAGATAATACGCTAAAGCCCGATCTCTTTTTAGAAGCTATAAAACTAGCGCGTAAGCGTGGATATCGGGTGTCGGCACACATCCCAAGTGCCTTAACAATGGAACAAATAGCAAATGCAGGTTTAAGTTCTGTTGAGCATTTGGGCTATGCACTTAAAGCCGGATCAAAAGTAGAAAAAGAGATCTCAGCTGAAGTTGCAGCAGGCACCCTGAAAGGTAAGGCGTTTAACCAAAAAGTTATGGAAACTTTTGATGAAACCGCTGCCTTATCAACTTACAGAAATATGGCTAAGCATGGCATGTATGTTACGCCAACACTTTCCCTAAACTATATCCTTACCTATTTTGAGAAAGACAATCATAAAAATGACAGCTACCTGCAGTACATAGGAAAAGGTTTACAAAAAACTTATGAAGGCCGTGTAAAAAGAGTTGAGCAAGATGATGCAGAAGCTATTGCTTTCAGACATCAGCTGTTTGAAAAAACTGTAACCACACTCCCGCTTCTGGAAAAAGCAGGTGTAAAAATATTAGCCGGTACGGATGCAGGTTATCTAAATTCTTACGCTTACCCTGGTATTGGTCTCCATAAAGAATTAGAATTGCTTGTGAAATATGGTTTAAGCCCATTACAGGCTTTACAGGCATCTGTTATCAATTCACCAGATTTTCTTGGCAAAAAAGAGTATGGTAGTATTGCTGAGGGGAAAAAAGCAGATTTACTATTATTAGACGAAAATCCTTTGAGCAATATAAGTGCAACTCAAAAGATCTTCGCTGTGATAACTGCAGGCAAAGCACTTAACAGAAAGACACTTGATGATATGCTTGAACAAGTTAAGCAATTAAGTGCACAATAGAAGGAATCTATTTTAACTGGTAAGCCATTATGCTCTTCTTGTAAAAAGTAGGGATATAAACTATTTTTTTAACCGGATCGTATCCAATATCAGCAGTGTTTTTCTTTTCCAGATGCGTATCCAACAATAGTTCGGAAGTGCCATTGGCAGATACATAATAGATATAACCACCCCAACATGAGAATAAGAAATCGCCATTGCCAATTGGCTCAATTCCGTCTCCACCAAAAGGCAGCCCTGCAATCTTGATCATCTCTTTCTTTGCATTGGCCTTTAAAAGGTTCTTGCCCCCACCAGCGATATAAAGATCGTCGCCAACTGCTTTGAGTCCATTAACACCATCTATATTTTCCATATAGACAACATCTTTATTGTTAATGATCTGATGGATTCTTTTTGTCCGGGAGTCTGAAACATACACCACGCCTTTATCGCTAACCGTAACGTCATTTAAGAACTTAGATCCTTCTATTGGTATAGTCAGCTCAACTTTACTTGTAGGGATGTCGATCACTACCACATCCGTCAAATCAGCAACATACATTTTGCTGCCATGTATTGCAAGCCCTTTTGGGGAGTTAAGTCCGGTAATCCAATCCAAATTAATCACCTTTCCGTTCATATCCAGTTTGCCTACCCCACCAATTCCATCCTTATTATCGGGGCTATTTCCCATTATTGATACATACAATACTCCGGCCTTAACATCAGGCAATACAGATTCAGGCAGATTAATTATACTGTCTGTTTCCCATATTTTTTCCAGTTTGTGCTGTGCATTAACACATAGAGCCAGCAACATTACAAAAGATAAACTCAAAAAATTCTTCATAACAATTTCCTTAAAATAGAGACTTTACCAATGAAATTACATAAAAACCAACACATTGAAAGTAATATTTTTGTGTACCCTATTTCTTTTTTTACAATACGACCTTATTAAATCGAGTTAATTATCTGTTTATTTGTATTTGTTAATTAAATACACACACAAATTTAATCTTCATTGTTATGCTACTTAGCATTTTAAACTCTATTTTTTGCATCGCGTTTATACTATTTGCGTATGTAAACCTTAATGACAAAGACTCATGGCTTTGGGTGCCTATCTATATGGTGGCTTCCATTTGTTGTGGATTTGCCATTTTTAATCTTTTTTATCCCATCGTATATCTTGTTGCCATATCTTTCTATCTTATTTACGCAATCATCCTCTTTTTTGCAAAAGACGGAGTGCGCGACTGGATAATGAAGTACCGAAGCCCAAGCTTAGTTGAGAGTATGCAGGCCACCAAGCCTTATATAGAGAAAACCAGAGAGTTCTTTGGTCTTCTGATTATAAGCGGTGCACTTGCCATCAACTATTTTGTAGCTGTCAATTTATAAAAAAGAACATCATGCTTTTGATAGATATAGAAGGGATAAAAAGCCTTAATGATCTTTTTCTGCAAATCATTAAACAAAACCTTAGCAGTGATGCCTTGTTGTGGTTGGAGAATAAGATTGAATTGATTAAGACAGAAGAAAAATCAATACAATTAAACCTCGCCTTTTCGCATCTGCCACGTTTGGCCGGAAAAAAGCCGATAGAGGTGCAGACAGAGGATGAGGAAAAAATAGATGGGCTACTACCCGGTTTTTCATTAAATGGGTGGACTGCCGACAGGCTTTCTCGTGTTTGGCTATTGATGCAGGTTCCAGATGAGCATAAAGAAACCTATATCAAAAAGATAAACGGGTTGTTTATTGCCTCTGAAATGAACGAGCAAATTGCACTTTATTCTGCCTTGCCATTTTTAGCTTATGCTGAAGAATGGGTTGCCAGATGTGAGGATGGAATACGCAGCAATATTGGCACCGTATTGGAAGCCATTATGTACCACAACCCATACCCAGCTCATTTCCTTTCAGAAGGGGCATGGAACCAATTGGTGCTGAAAGCATTTTTTACAGAGAAAGACGTTAATCACATCATTGGATTAAAGGAGAGATCCAACCAGGCATTATCGGATACTTTAAGCGACTATGTACAAGAACGTTTARCCGCTCACAGAACTGTTAATCCGGAGATATACAAATTGATAGAACAAAAAAATCAGAAAATATAAATTTTGAATTATGTGCTGTAATGATAATTTTCAGGAAAGAAATGAAGGAGAAAAAATTCAAACTTCTCTTGATTTAAATGACATCAGCGGGATGAAATTTTTTGACCCGCATGTACACATGACCTCACGTACTACAGATGATTACCAGGCTATGGCCGATGCAGGTATTGTAGCTTTAATAGAGCCGGCTTTTTGGCTGGGTCAGCCGCGTACAGGAGTAGACAGTTTTACCGATTATTATAGCAGCCTTATTGGTTGGGAAAGATTCAGGTCGTCACAATTCGGTATTAAGCATTATTGCACCATAGGCTTAAACTCTCGTGAGGCCAATAACGAAAAACTGGCAGAACAAGTAATGGAAATACTTCCTCACTTTATTTTTAAAGAAGGGGTAGTTGGTATTGGCGAAATTGGTTTTGATGATCAGACTGCTGCCGAAGAAAAATATTTCCGTTTGCAATTGGAACTGGCAAAAGAATCAGGGTTGCCTGTGCAGATTCACACACCACACAGAGATAAGAAAAAAGGCACGCAACGTAGTATGGATATTGCGATAGAACATGGACTTTCTCCATATTCGGTAATTGTAGATCATAATAACGAGGAAACTGTTAAGGAAGTTCTGGACAGAGGCTTTTGGGCCGCATTTACCATTTATCCTTTTACCAAAATGGGCAATGAGCGCATGGTAGAGGTGGTAAAACAATATGGATCTGAAAGAATCATGATCAATTCAGCAGCAGACTGGGGCATTTCGGATCCACTTGCAGTACCTAAAACTGCGGCATTAATGAAAAAATCGGGAATTAGCCTTACTGATATTGAACTGGTTAGTTACAGAAATGCTATAACAGCATTTGCACAAAGTGGACAAATTGATGAGAACGATTTTATTTCAGTTAAAAACATTGATCAAAGTCAGAAATTTGAAAGCAATTCGATTTTGCGTGGCGGGCAACAACCAAGAATAGATAAAAATTCTATCATCATTTCCTAATTAGGTATACATTGAAAAAACTATTAGGATATATAAGGCTAATGCGGCCTGCAAATGTTGTTACTTCTGTTGCAGATGTACTGGCGGGCATAGCTATTTCGGGTTCCTTTTCATTAACGGGATGGAGCACTTTACAGCTACCTGTTATACTGCTTTGCATCTCAACAATAGGTTTGTACAGTGGCGGCATTATCTTTAATGATGTTTATGATGCCGATCTGGATAAGATAGAACGTCCGGAACGCCCAATCCCAAGCGGATTAGTAAGCAAAAAAGCAGCAACTATTTTTGGCGCAGTATTCTTCTTTATAGGAATTGCGGCAGCCAACCTTTTTGGCACCACAACATCAGTACTTGCAGTGTCTATTATGATTGCATGCCTTACTTATAACAGATGGGCTAAACATCATTCCATATTAGGCCCACTAAATATGGGGTTATGTCGTGGATTAAACCTATTGCTAGGCGTAAGTATTATTAGCTCTCAGGTGCAACAATGGTGGTTTTTAGCCCTTGTACCTATTATCTATATTGCGTCTATTACCATGATTAGCAGAGGTGAAGTACACGGAGGAAGTAAAAATATGCTTTATTTTGCTGCGATACTTTACGCTATTGTAATTGCCAGCATTCTTTTTTTCGCCACCACAAAAGGCGATATACGCATCACATTGGCATTTATTGTACCTTTTGCTTTAATGATATTTATACCGCTGTTAAAAGCCATACAAAATCCAATAGGGCCAAATATAGGTAAGGCAGTAAAAGCAGGTGTTATTGCATTAATATTAATGAATGCTGCCTGGGCTAGCGTCTTTGCCGACTGGAAAGTAGCCCTATCAATTGTTATTTTATTACCATTATCAATATTACTAAGTAAAGCATTCGCTGTTACTTAGTCAGGAATTTTCAACTATGAGTTATTTAGAACAGTCGTTTAGTGTAAAATTTGAGTATAAAATATACTTCACTGCTTCGCTATTTGATACAGGCAATCCTATCTTGGCAAACTTCTTTAAGGAGAAGCCTTCAGAGGCCTTGCGCAAAATATTTTTCGTACTGGACAAGGGTGTTGCCGATGCTCATCCTGACCTTGTACCATCAATTAAGGCTTACTTTGAGCAACATAAAGATGTGGAGCTGATTAAGGACATCATGATTGTTCCGGGCGGAGAAGCATCAAAAAATGACACTGCACTTTTTGACCAACTGGTTGAAGCAGTGAATGTTTATGGAATTGACAGGCATTCGTACATTGCTGCCATTGGAGGGGGCGCCGTACTTGATCTTGTTGGTTATGCGGCTGCAGTTTCGCACCGCGGTATTAAACATATCCGTATCCCTACAACTGTACTCTCGCAAAACGACTCTGGTATTGGTGTTAAAAATGGCATCAATTACAATGGTAAAAAGAACTTTCTTGGCACTTTTGCACCGCCATCGGCAGTATTTAACGATGACCAGTTTTTGCTTACGTTAAGTGACAGAGATTGGCGTTCGGGTATTTCTGAAGCAGTAAAAGTTGCCCTTATCAAAGATCCTGAATTCTTTTACTGGATTGAAGATAATGCGGCACAACTGGTTGCACGGGATATGGATACGATGAATTACCTGATCAAACGTTGTGCTCAATTGCATTTAAACCATATTGCCGGTGATGATCCATTTGAAACAGGATCGGCCAGGCCACTAGATTTTGGCCACTGGAGTGCACATAAACTAGAGCAGCTAAGTAACTTCAGCGTTTTACATGGTGAAGCTGTGGCAATGGGTATTGCTTTAGATAGCACCTATTCTTTCCTGACAGGAATGCTAACAGAAGAAAAATTACAGCGCATATTAAGTGTACTGATTCACCTGTCTTTTGACATTTCTAATCCATTTATCCAGATTAACGATTCTGAATCTCCAATACTTCGTGGATTGGCAGAATTTCAGGAACATCTTGGCGGCAAACTTACCATTACCCTGCTTACTGATTTGGGTACTGGGAAAGAGGTACATCAGATGGATCACCAGTTATTGATGGAAGCGAGCAACTATGTTTTAAACTTTACCAGTACACACGCTGGTTTACCTATAAGCAACCAATAATAATGAAAGTCAACACTGGCCATTTAACCTATTGCACAAACATACATCCGGGCAAAAACTGGGATGATGATTTTAAAGCGTTACAAGAGAATTTCCCTGTGATCAAACAATCTGTTTCACCAAACGGACCACTTGGACTAGGACTTAGATTGTCAAATATCTCTAGTCTTGAATTGATTAAAGAAGATGCTTTGGCTGAATTTAAGCAGTGGCTTAAGGAAAATGCCGCTTATGTTTTTACCATGAATGGTTTCCCTTACGGAGAATTTCACCGCACAGTGGTTAAAGAAGATGTACATACACCTGACTGGACAACAGACGCGCGCAGAGAATATACTATCAGACTTTTTAATATACTCCAATCTCTATTACCTGAAGGTATGAATGGGGGGATTTCAACATCGCCACTTAGTTACAGGCACTGGTTTAAAACTGCTGACGATTTTGCACAGGCAAAACGCACTGCTACCTTGAATGTAATAGCGGTTATAAAAGAACTGATTAGAATTAGCGAGCAAACTGGTAAAATTATGCACCTTGATCTGGAACCTGAGCCTGATGGCATACTTGAAACCGGAAGGGAATTTATAGATTGGTTTGAGAATGATTTGCTGCCACTTGGCATTCCGGCAATTGAAAGTTCATTTAATGTTGCTGGCATTGAAGCCGAATCATTAATTAAAAAACACCTTTGCCTTTGCTATGATGTTTGTCACTTTGCTATAGGCTATGAAGCTCATGATGAGGTTCTAAAAGAACTTGAAGCAAAAGGCATTAAAGTAGGCAAAATACAGATCAGTGCTGCTTTAAAAGCAAATCTTGATAAATCAGAAGCAGATAGAGAAATCATAAAGAACAGCTTTCAGACGTTTAATGAGCCAACCTATCTGCATCAGGTAGTTGCCTTAAAGAAAGATGGTGGGCTGATTCGTTATTCGGACCTTACTCCTGCTCTTGAAGACTTTGAAAATCAGGAAGCCACGCAATGGAGGGCACATTTCCATGTACCAATATCAATTAAAGAGATCGGATTATTACAATCTACTCAGGATGATATTACCACTGTTCTGGAACTTCAAAAGAATGCCCCTTTTACTGACCATCTGGAAGTAGAAACCTATRCCTGGGAAGTATTACCGGAGCAATTAAAATTACCGATTGCCCAATCTATCAGTAATGAACTGAACTGGGTAATTAAAACAAATGTTTAAGATGAAGAAAACTGTAGTAATAGATGTTGTTGGCTTATCCTCGAACCTTATTGGCAAGCATACTCCCTTTTTAGAACAATACATAAAAGATAAAAACCTTGGTGCAATAGCACCAATGCTACCGGCTGTAACTACCAGTGTACAATCAACTTATTTAACAGGAAGACAGCCAACAGAACATGGTGTTGTCGGGAACGGATGGTACGACCATATGGATTCGGAAATCAAGTTCTGGAAGCAATCAAACAAGCTTGTGCTTGTAGAGAAGATCTGGGACAAGGCAAAAAAAGAAGATCCTAATTTTACTTGCGCCAATATGTTCTGGTGGTACAACATGTATTCAAATGCTGACTACAGTGTAACTCCACGTCCAAACTATTTAGCTGATGGCAGAAAACTTCCTGATTGTTATTCAGAACCGGCAGAATTACGCGATATTTTACAGGATAAATTAGGTCAGTTTCCGCTTTTTCAATTTTGGGGACCAGGTGCAAATATAAAGTCTAGCCGATGGATTGCTGATGCATCTATGATTACTGAGGATCTTTACAATCCTACCCTTACCTTAATATATTTGCCACATCTGGATTATTGTCTGCAAAAATTCGGCAGTGACTTTGATAAAATCAGCAAAGAACTTGGCGAGATAGATGAATTGGTAAAGGACCTGGTAACATTTTATGAAAAAAAAGGAGCCAATATCATTATTCTATCCGAATACGGGATTGTTCCGGTAAGCAAACCGATTCACCTAAACAGAATCTTTAGAGAAAACGGGCTGTTGCAGATTCGTGTAGAGCGAGGTTTAGAATTATTAGATGCGGGTGCTTCTAAAGCATTTGTGGTTGCGGATCATCAGGTTGCACATGTTTACATCAATGATCCAACGGTAACCGACCAGGTAAAAACTATTCTTGAAAAAACTCCTGGCATTGCTATGGTTTTAGATAAGGAAGGCAAAAAGAAATATGGAATGGACCATGAAAGGGCGGGCGACTTTGTATTGGTTGCTGAACCGGCAAACTGGTTTACTTATTATTTCTGGCTTGACGACGCAAAAGCTCCTGATTATGCCAGGTGCGTAGATATTCATAAAAAACCAGGGTATGACCCTGTTGAAATGTTCATGTCTTCTAAACCGCGTGCGGCATACAAGCTATTAAGAAAAAAAGCAGGTTTCCGTTATGTAATGGATGTTATTCCATTAGATGCCACCTTAATTAAGGGCTCACATGGCAGCATCAACACACCTGCAGAGTTTCACCCTGTTTTAATTACGGATCAAAAGCTAAACAACAGCAATGTACAGGCGACGGAAATTCATGACCTGATCTGGAAAGCGCTAAAGGGGTAATCTATCGGTTACCAACTTATTTCTATTCTTATTACATTTGGTTCAAACACACAACATACAAATGAACCACTATGAACTCAAGAAGAGACTTTCTTAAAAAAGCTGCCCTATTATCTGGAGCAGTGGGTTTACCCAATGTAATTCCTATGTCTATCCAAAAGGCAATGGCAATCGAAGCAGATCCCGGATCTACATTTTATGATGCAGAGCATATTGTAATCCYGATGCAGGAGAACCGCTCTTTTGATCATATGTTTGGTAAGCTCAAAGGTGTTCGTGGCTTTAATGATCCAAGAGCTTTTACACTTCCTGATAAGGATAAGGTCTGGTTACAAAAAGATAATGAGGGTAAAACCTATGCCCCGTTTCATGTAGACATTAATAAAACAAAGATTACCTGGCAAGGTGGGCTGCCTCACTCCTGGTCGGACCAGCTTGCTGCCCGAAACAACGGCAAGTATGATAAATGGGTACCTGTAAAATCACTTATGTCTTTAGGATATTATGACAGGACAGATATTCCTTTTTATTATTCAATGGCCGAAGCCTTTACAATTTGTGACCATAATTTTTGCTCATCTCTTACCGGCACTACTCCAAACAGGTTATTTTTCTGGACAGGTAACATTCGGCCTGAATTAAACGGGAGTTCGGTAGCAGCTGTAAACAATTCTCAAGCAGAATCAAGAGAGGGTGCTTTTGTAGACTGGGATACATTTCCAGAGGTATTAGAAGATAATGGCATTGATTGGAAGATCTACCAAAATGAAATATGGACAGCAGATTTACAAGGTGACAATGTAGATGATTGGTTAGGTAATTACGGGGACAATGCAATTGAGTATGTAAAACGCTACAACGTTAAGCTTGCGGCATATTTCAGAAAGAATGGTGATTCGACAAGTAAGCCTGCCCTCACTGCAGCACAGGTAACCGAAAAATACAATAAGCTATCTACCCGTGAAAAGAATTTAATAGACAAAGCATTTGCCAGCAATATAAATGCGCCGTTTAACTATCTGGAACTTGCTCCATTTACCTTTACTAATGACCGGGGACACGAAGAAACCATCAGCATCCCGAAAAACGATATCTTCCATCAGTTTCGCTCTGATGTTGACAATGGCAAACTACCCACCGTTTCATGGCTGGTAGCTCCGCAAAGATTCTCTGATCATACCAGTTCACCGTTGTATGGAACATGGTATGTATCTGAAGCGCTTGACATTTTAACAAAGAACCCCGAAGTATGGAAAAAGACAGTTTTCATCCTTACATATGATGAAAATGATGGGTACTTTGATCACATCCCTCCATATGTAGTTCCAAAACCTAACGACCCATCGAGTGGAAAAGTTTCTGAAGGAATTTCTGTTGATGCCGATTATGAGCTAGAAAAAGATAGCCCTATTGGATTAGGTTATCGTGTGCCAATGATCATTGCCTCTCCCTGGAGCAAAGGGGGCTATGTAAATTCGCAAGTTTTTGACCACACCTCTTCACTCATGTTTTTAGAAAACATACTTAGCAAAAAAACCGGGAAGAAAATTCGCAGTAATATGATTAGCAGTTGGAGAAGAGTAATTTGTGGCGATCTGACATCAGCTTTCAGGCCTTCAACAGGGATGTCATCTGTTGCACCAGCACCTTTAAAAAGAGAAGAAGTTGTTACCAATATTCAAAATGCAAAAAATAAGCCGGCACAGGTTAAGCCAAATCCTTTATCAAAAACTGAAATAGCTTCAGGGGCTTATTTACCTCAACAAGAACGAGGAACAAGTAAGGCTTGCGCTTTACCGTATCAACTCTTTGCAGAATGTAATCTTGATAGTTCTAAAACCAAAGTAGAACTTTGGCTAGAAGCAGGCAGAGGCAATTTCGGGCAAAAAATATTGCCAGTCGGAGCACCCTTTAATGTATACACTACTAATCTATATAACGGGCAGGCAGGAAAGACCTGGGCATATGCAGTAAAAAATGGAGACAAAATTCTAGACCGCCTAACGTTGCAAAATTTTGGGGATGGGCAATATGATTTATGTATAAGTGCTCCTAATGGTTTTTTCAGAGCGTTTAAAGGTGATAAAAATGACCCTTCGCTAAAGGCTAACTGCCATTATGAGGTTAAAGGGTTTTTAAGCAAAAAGCCAAGTGGCAACATTGAACTTATTCTTGAAAATGAGGGTGATCAGGATTTAAAGATAAATTTAATCGACAATGTTTATAAAAGCGATGCCACCAGATCGATATCATTAGGTACGAAAAGTAAAAAAACTTTAATTATTGACCTTCAAAAGAGTTCAGGTTGGTATGATTTTACAATTCAATTAGAGGGTTACAATGCATTTTCAAAGCAATATGCAGGACATGTTGAAACAGGAGAAGATTCGATAACGGATCCATACATGGGTGGGGTGGTTTAAGCCTCTCCCATTTTTTCGTTTACCACAACTTTTTCAGTTACAGGTTCTTCAGTTGTGGATACTTGTGCCTCTGCTGCAACCATTTCTTCTTGTATTTCAGGATCAAGTTCTACACACCCTTCTTTATCTTTTTTTGCAAAAAGAATGGGATAGATGAGCATCAATGCTCCTGCGATAAATAAAATGCCTGCAAACGACAACATGTAATTACTTGATTCCACTTTGTTCACACTCATCACTTTATAAGCAATTAGCGCCAGTATGCCCAATATAAAGGCAATTACTGCTTTCTGAAGTTTTAGCGTTTTAATCATGACCAGAGGGTATTAAAATAGTTTTAAATAGTGGACAAAAATCAAACCATTTTCATAAAGCATCTAAAAAGGTAAGGTCGTCGCTTTGAATTTATTTTTTCAAAAATATTGCGCAATCAAATGATTGCATCTATATTTGCAACCATATAGTTGCAAAATGATAACAAGAAGAGATGTATTTCAAGCCATCGCTGATCCTACCCGCCGCGAAATTATTCAAAGAATAGCACAAGAGCCTTTGAATCTCAACGCTGTAGCCGAGGCTTTCAATATTAGTAGACAAGCAATATCCAAACACATACAAATCCTCACTGAATGTGGATTAGTAGTAATTAAGCAGGTAGGCAGAGAACGATTTTGTGAGCCTCAGCTTGATAAACTAAATGAAGTGGCTGACTGGGTTGAGCAATCCAAGAAACAATGGGTCAGCAAATTTGAAAAACTAGACAATTACCTACAAACAATACAAACTAAACAGAAAGAAGATGGGACAATCTAAAAAAGAACTTTTCATTACGCATCTTTTTGATGCCCCACGTGAACTTGTATTTAATGCCTGGACAGATCCAGAGCAATTAAAACACTGGTATGCACCTGATGGCTGTACCATCGAATTCAAGTACATCAATGTAAAGGAGGGTGGTACATTTCACTCCTGTATTCATGATCCTATACATGGAGATTGTTGGATAAAGGGCGTCTACGATCAGGTTATATTTCCCGAAAAACTAGTTTTCTCAATGATTCTTACGAATGAAAACGGCGAGTCAATAGCATCTGTTGCTGCCGGAAAACCTGAAGACTGGCCAGAAGAAACCATTACTACAGTGACTTTTACCTCAATTGGAAATCAGACAAAATTAGCTATCCATCAAACTGTTTCTGAAGAGGACGCGAAACAAACAGGTGCTTATCAAAGCTGGATCAAAATGTTTAATAAATTAAATGATCTAATCGCGATTAAAAAGTAAAAGCATAAGGATTTATAGAAATATAACATTTAGCTGTCACAATGCAGCTATAAATGCCTATTTATCATAGCAATAGATATATTCTATGTATCTTGTGCGTTATTCAAAATATGAGCGAAATTATAAACGAAACGCAGGTAGGAACTACTGACAAGAAAAAACTGGCTTTTGAAGAAAAGCTTCAAGAGATTGATAATAAATATTCTAGATGGTTTGGTACAAAGAACAACCCATTTACCGGAGCACCGGATAAGATTAACAACTATTTTCGTTATTTCTATACCGCTGAAGGTGAAATTCAACTTTACCTAAAAGATGGACTACCTTTAGAAATAGGTAAAGATTGCAGAAATGCATTCAAAGCAGTTTTTAATAACTAAAACTGCTAAAACCCAATCCCCCAACTTTATTTTTTTAATGCTGAAATAATAAGAAAAATAGGCCTGCGTAATTCATCTTGCATTCCAGGAATAGTCTTTAAAGATATTTCATCCGGCTCTGGTTCCACCAGGGCCGTTATTTCAAATCCATTTTTTAATAACCCATTAATATAGGCAGTTAAAGTCTTGTGATATTTGACAACTTCCTCTCCCAAAAATTTTGCCTTTCTAATTCCCTGATCGAAATACTTATCAACCGGCCAATGAATACGCTCACCCGCCTCATTGTAAATCCAATCCTGACTTCCATAGGCCGTAAATATTGGATGCTCAACCGAGAAAACAAAGACCCCTCCGGTAGAAAGCGTTTGGTACACTTTACGACACACCTCTTCAAAAGATTCCAGATAATGGAAAGCAAGGGAACTGAGTACAACATCATAAGAATCAGCAGGGAAATCAAAAGCTTCAATTGCTATTCTCTTATATTCAACAAATGAAAATTTATTCATTTCGTTGGCAGAATTCAGCATTTTTTCTGACAAATCTATTCCTAGCACTGATTTAGCACCATGTTCTGCAGCGTATTGGCAATGCCAGCCAAAGCCACAACCTAAATCTAAGACATGTTTATTTCTAAAATCAGGGAGCATTTTTTGAAGAACATGCCATTCGCCAGCTCCTTTTAACCCTTTTACTGAACGAGTCATTTGGCTATACTGCAAAAAAAAAGCAGGATTATCATATTTATTTTCTTTCATAGGTTCTGTTTATTACTTGTCAAAGCTAATAAACTCAA
Source organism: Pedobacter sp. 05L430 (assembly GCF_056397585.1). NCBI lineage: Bacteria > Pseudomonadati > Bacteroidota > Sphingobacteriia > Sphingobacteriales > Sphingobacteriaceae > Pedobacter > Pedobacter sp. 05L430. The sequence goes on from NZ_JBFTNT010000006.1 coordinate 48,368, forward strand.
TCTATTAAAAACAGACGTTTGCTTTTGCTAAAACGACTTATTAACTTCAAGTAATGATTTAAAAAAACATATATTTGATTATCATGACCAAAATAAACCATTTATTACTTTTCATCTGCATGGCAGGATGCCTTGTAGCTTGCAAAAAAGATTCCGTAGAAGATAACCACGATCCAATTGCTCAGTTTACAACTGATACAAATGCTATTAGAGCTTTTGTAACAAAAAACAATATTGTCACAAAAAAGGACGAACAATTTGGAGTCTTTTATCAAATCATTGCACCTGGCACAGGAAATATAGAGTATGTATCTACAACACAGGTTACTGCAAATTATACAGGAAGATTACTAGATGGAACAGAGTTTGATTCTAAAAACGGTGCTGTATTTACAATGGGTGGTTTAATTGGTGGATGGCAGATTGGCATTCCGTTAATTCAAAAGGGAGGTAAGATTCGTTTAATTATCCCTTCTTTTTACGCTTATGGGAATGTGAGAAACGGTCCTGTGCCTGCTAACTCAGTACTCGATTTCACGATAGAAATCACAGATCTAAAATAAAACCAAATATTAAAATATTTATCAGATCATTAAAAGGAGGCTATGGCCTCCTTTTTTATGCATAGAATTATCATAGTATTGTCATTTGAAAAATTACTTAGTGTATTTATTACACTATCTAAAAATAATTCTTACATTTGTATTGTTAATACAGCGTAGCTGATTATTAAACGATTAAAACAGACAATGGTGCGATTATTGTCTTAAAGAAAAAGATCCCGTTCATACTGGGTTTATATTTGGTTAAAAAGAGGTAGTGCTTGGATAAGACTACCTTTTTTTTGTGCCTTATTTTTAAGGTTTAGTTCTTCTTTTCTTTAAACGTCTTCAAATCCGACTTGATCTTCAACATCAAATTGTAATCAGATAGCTCCAATAACTCTTCTTTAGTAGGCCTGTATCGTTCTATAAATAAATCAAGAGAATCGCTCTCGAGCTTAGTAAGCGATGAAACAAAAGACTTTCCAAATCTTGAATCTATGTAAGCCTGTTTTTCATCTTCATGAAGTCTTTTCTTTAGCTTATTCTGAATATCATTTTTTCGCCCTAATAACCTTACCAATTGCAATACGTCAATCTTTACAAACTCAAACCGGCCCCTGGGTTGATAAGAATTTATAAAAACATCTTTAATACCAATAGGTTTATAATTGAACTCTCTTGCAAAATCTTTCCTTAGTTTTAGTGAATCTGCTTTGTGATTCCGTTGACCAAAAATAACAACTTCTTCAAGGTCTAAAGAAGTTGGCTTAAGTCCAATTGTCATTAGAGGAGACTTCCAATCTTTTACAAGAACATATCTTCTTTCATAGCCTATTCCTGAAAACCATACAGTATCTGCTGCAGAGGCAATTAATGAAAAATCACCAGTAGCGCTACTTATCTTTTTTGCATATTTTAATTGTATTGAAATACCGCCGAGCGGGCGTTCTGTTTGGATATCTATTACTTTACCTTTTATTAGCTGCGCAAAAACACCCTGACATAACAACATGAAAAACAAAAAGATAGAACTTCTTAGCATTACATTTTCCATTTATAAACGAAACTAATACATTCTGTAGAGACGGGTAAAATTTTAACAGTATTTAACTGATGACAATTCCATGATAAATAAGTGTTTAAACATTTATTACATTTGCCCCCGAGAGCGTTAATTTAAAGGGGGTAAGTCGAAAGGCCTATCCCCTTTTCTTATTTTAAACCATTTCTGGTCGCAAACAATTCTATAATTTTCTTTTCTAGTTGGTCGATTCCTTTTGACCGTTCGTCGTATTTTAATGCCCCATGGTATAAAACAGATAATAGCTGTGCAACTTTTTTATTGACGGAAGCATCTTATTGATAAATAATCAAAGAATCTTAAATACACACCGTCATGAAAACCCTTACAAAAACTCTATTTGCTTCTGCGTTTACAGCAATCATTTTAACATCTTCCGCTATCTCAACTTTTGCTGCAAATCCCAGTACTCAACTACTTTCATTTAAAACAGGCACTATTACGTTTAACAAGGTTGTTATTAGTGGAAATGTAAAAGTCATTTTAGTGAAAGGCTCGGAGGAAGAAGTCAGAATTGACGAATACTATAATTCCTCGAAAACCACAATCGCCAGAAAAGGTTATAATCTACTAATCAATTCTACCGATAGGTATCCTGTTACCATTATAGTTACAGTAAAAGATTTAAACAGAATTCAGGCATCAGGTAATGCATCAGTAGTTACCAGAGGTGAACTTAATCTTACTTGCTTGCAAATCTTTTTAAATGATAATGCTACCGCCAACGTAAGAACCAATGCAAACAGCATGTATACCATTCTTAAAGGAGAATCGACTTTAAAATTAAGTGGTACTGCAGATTCACATACTTATATAGCTAATAAGATCGAAAACATAAGCTTTGAAAACTTTGTTTGCCAGAAAACAGACAGGCTAACTAACGAGTTAATAGCTTCTAAACAATAAATTGGCCTTTTAATATTTCTTCATGATTTTAACTAGCATATCCGCTATGATCTGATAACCTTTATCTGAGGGATGTAAGCCATCGAAAGTATTGTCACTTGCTTCTATCGGATAAGGGTATTCATCAGTATCAGGATTAAAAGGAATATCCTTAAAATCAGGATAGCTATAATTCTTATAAGCTCCTGTTTCAGGATCTTTTAATCTTTTATACTTTACCAGGGTTTTTAACTCCATGCCACTTTTATTATATAAGTCCACTACTTTATAATGTTCATGACGGCCAATTTCATTAACAGCATCTGCAAACTGCGATAGCATCTGTCCCTTTTTCTCCTTATAAGAGCCCCATGCGTTATTATTACTATTTGCTATGTATACAAAATCTACACGTTGCATTGGAGTAATCAGAATAATTTTGGCATCAGGATTAAGGGTTTTAAGCTTGTTAATAATGATGCGATACGAACCGTAAACTGTTTTGAGACCAGTGCTATTGATATAGTCATTTAAAGTTCCTAATGGTTGGCCTGACCACCAATCGTTTGTACCTAAAAAAACTGAATATACATCGGATTTCTGGAGGCCAAGATTTTCGATTTCCTTGGCAATACCAACAGCTGTCCAACCATTATGGCCCTGATTAATGTAACGAATATTAGGCAACTTGCTTACCACCCTGGTCATGTAACCGCTGGTAACCCGGTTACCCGTTTCGTCCTGATGTTCATTTAAATAGGTAATGGAGTCACCAATAGCAGTCCATGTAATTTCCTTCTTGGTAAAAGATCCAAGAGTAACAACAATGGTAAGCAGCAATAATATTCTTTTCATTTGAGATCAAATTAACATTTACTTTATAGTAAACATAAGAATAAAATACGATTGCAATCTATCTTGCGATGCTTCTTTTATATACCGTTTTTACAAACAAAATAGGCTTATCCAGTCGGCCCGACCTTATCAAATAATTTATGATGATTAAGAATAACATGACTACTTATTTAACAATACCTGCAAAACGCTGGTAAAACACGGTTGGACTATTTTCATTTTTAGGAGCATATTTGCCTGCAATAATTGGAATGTAAATTACCCTTCTACGACTTTGCTCACCAATTACTGTAGATTGTGCAACACGATGCCATAATCTTCCATCGTGGATAGTAAGATCGCCCACCTCAGGTACTACTGCAATTTCTTCAGCATCTTCATCGTGGTCAAGAAAATATTTTTTTCTGAAAAGCATTTGATAAAGTCCTTGCTTGTGCGTACCTGGAATTATTCTTAAACCTCCATTTTCAGGTTCCAGATTATTCAGATGTATTCCCACATTAAGCATTGGATTTAGCTTTTGCCCATAAAAAACATCTCTTAAGCCATCAGTGTGCCACCCCATTTTTGTGAATTTACTATCCGGGCCATTTACATAATGATTAAAAACCATTCCGTCTTTTTCACTGTCGCCTAATCTGGCACCTGCACCAGCAAGTTCAAGTAAACCATTTAGTCTTGGATCAAGTAAAAGACCACTAAAGGCCGAATGATGCTGGTTAATAAATGCAAATCGTTGTACTATAGAAGAGCCATCGAGATCACGTCCATATTTAATTGGAACGCCATTAACTTTACTTACATCCTTTTCTAACCATTTTTTTTGCACTTCCAGAGAAGCATCTACAATTGATTTTACAGTTTGAGGTGTTATAAAGTTTTTGAAATGAATAAAGCCGTTTGTATTAAAAAAGTCTTTCTGCTCAGCGGTTAAAGTTTCAGCTAATGAAAACTTTGGATATGAAGTTGCCATAGGTATATTTTATAAAAAATTAAAAGAAGGTAATATTTGAAATCAGAGGTGGGTGCATGCGACCCTAAGAAATTAACAGCAACAACACTGCATGGGCTTCATCATCTGAAGCATTGCCATGGAGTGATTTAATGAAAAGTTGTTACCTGTTTTAATAGACATAGTCTATGTGTTTAGTAGTTTATTTTACAAACATATAAAATATATTGAATACCAAGCATTTATTTTTAAAAAATATTTTCTGATTCCGGATTATTTGATTTTATAGATGCCGGCTGTTATCTTCTCAATAAGTGATTTTGGTAAGACTCTATTCGCATATGCCGATATAATATTAGTGAAACCAGGTATTACTTCTGCTTTCCGATTTAACATCGCTTTAACTGCAATCTCCGCAACAACATCTGCATCCATATTAAATTTTTCGGCGATATCGTTAATAACTGAGAGTCCTGCCCTCTCGGCAAAACCAGTTCCAACAGGCCCCGGACTAATACACGTTACTGATATGGATGAATCTTTTAGTTCATATCTAATGGCCCTGCTAAACGACAAAACATATGATTTAGACGCCGCATACATCGCCAATGTAGGCACTGCCTGATACGCTGCCGTACTAGAAACATTAAGCACATAACCTTGCTGGTTTTGTCTTAAAATTGGAAGCATATAATAAGTAAGTTCGGTGAGTGCCGTTACATTAAGTTGTAACATATTTAACTGTTCATCTATAGAAAGGCTTTCAAATTTGCCCCAAACGCCAAAACCAGCATTATTAACAAGGGCTGAGACAGGAAAAGCATTGTCAGTACACCATTCCGTTACGCGCTTTGCAGCTCCGTGTACAGACAGATCTAATGCGAAAACTTCCACACTAACATTATACTGGCTGGAAAGTTCCAGTTTAAGTGCATTAAGTTCAGGAGCCGACCTTGCCACAAGTAAAAGATTAAACTTTCTTTTGGCTAACGAAATGGCTATTGACCGTCCTATTCCTTTACTTGCTCCTGTTATTAATGCGAATTGATTCATAAGGCTAAAAATGTAAATTTACAATAAATCAGCTCTAATTATTTTGAAAAACAACGCACTAATCAGAATCGTCATCACTTATCTAATTTTAGGTGGAACATGGCTACTTATAGGTTCGCAATTTATCGGTTGGCTTGATCGGCAATACCCGGCAACTGATTTAAGGAACTTATACTACCTTAAAAACTTTATATTTTTAATTGGCACTGCTATAGCGGCAGTAATAGGCTTAAACTACCATTATAGTAGCCTTTTAAATACAGAAAGAAGATATAAAAATGAACTTATTGCACATGAGAAACAGTTAAACGATCAAGTCCTCCTATACAATACGGTTACCAGGGCCACCAATGATGTGATATGGGATTATGACATAGCCAATGACAAATTAACCTGGATGAGTGGGTATAAAGAGATCTTTGGGCATGAAGACAATGAGGTTATTCACAATTCCTTCTGGGCTATGTCCCGGGTACATCCCGACGATCAGGCCCGTATCATTTATGAATTTGAGAAAATCATAAAAACAAAAGGGAACAAGTGGAAAGCAGAATACAGATACCTTTGTCAGGATGGCAGTTACAAACATGTTTTTGATCGCGGCTATCTAATCTTCGATGATTCCGGCAACCCGCTTAGAATGCTTGGAGCAATGCAGGATATAGATGTAAGAGTAAAACATGAAGAGCAGCTCGTAGCTCAGAATGAAAAGCTTAGAGAAATTGCCTGGCACAACTCTCACGAAGTAAGACGACCTCTATCTAATCTGCTAGGACTTATCCCTTTATTAAAGGATTCAATTGGCGACCAGGAGACCCTTACGGGCTTAGTTAATTTTCTAGAAATCTCGGCAGGAGAATTGGACAATGCTGTATTGAAGATCAATGACCAAATTTAATAAAGAAGCCTGCACCGATATCGGCGCAGGCTTCTTTATTAAAGCAATTACAAATTTATTTAACTGCCAAAGCTTTATCAATTAAAAAAGTCAGGTTTGTACGGTGAGCTTTAGTTTGTTCATTTGTTGAAACCGCACCACCAAGCTGGGTTTTTACCTTTTTTAAGGTAGATAATGCCGCAGCTTTACTTGCATTATCATATCCGCCAGGTGAAGAAACGATGCTTGCTGAAGCTTTTATAAATTCAGTCTGTAGGTTTTGACGGAATAGATTCACATTCGATTTAAGATCTGCAGCAAAAATATCATTCGCCAAATCGTTCATTACACTTGCTACAGAATATGTGTTACCATAAAGCCCACTATTGTTTATTCTCGTCAACGTATTTGGATGTAGAATTTGGGCAAGCGTACTTAACTGTATAGACATGAATGTATTCTGAGGCTTAAAGTCCTCGTTACTTCCAAAAAATCCAAATCCACGTCTCTGAATTTGAAGATAAGGGAATAGTGGGCTATCTGCATCAAAAGCATTAGGAGCAAACACATATTTACCCAACAGTGCCATTGCCTTTTTTTGATAAGCAACAGGAACAGGCGTAAATGGGGCARCAGTAGTTTTCTGTCCCACAAAACTTCTATCTACATAAACACCGCCAACGAAACGGCTTATCGCCGCTGCAATACTTGCACGTTGTCCGTTAAGCTGCTGATAGCGTAAGCGTAACTCCTGATAGCTCTGACCAGTTCTGCTAAAACGAGACTTCAGCTTTGGCATCATTGTGTTAATCAATTTAAACCTATCCTCTCCGTAAGCAACCATGTCATTAGTCTGATCATTAACATTCACTCTTGGATCGATACCACCTCCAGGGCTTCTCATGTCATCTGCATCATTACCAAATGCAAGCTGTGGATCTGTACTGCGGCTTAAAATCTTATTTAGTCCGGCCTCTTCTTCCGACTCGCTAAATGGAGTATAGCCATACTCTATTGCCCATAAATCATATGGACCCGCTTTAGTGGTATAATAATCACCTTGTTTACTACGATCGCTGCTTACGTTAATAGCAGGATAATCCATTACAGATCCTTGCAATCCAATTTTACGGGTAAGCGCTACATCATTCATTTGAGCAGGGGTTAACATTTGACTGGCTTTCATATTGTGATTAAGTCCAAGCGTATGTCCCATTTCGTGCATGATAAGATAGTATAAGAATTGTTTGTGCATTTCACGGACAGTTTCTGCTCTTTTTGCTTCTGGAACATCAGCATCCAACGCTTCAATTGCTGTTAAACCAGTCTGATACTGCATACTTAGCTCCTGGGCCAATGTACAAGAAGCCATATGGTTTTTATCGAAACTATGCCCTTGACCTGATTTTAAAGAAGCAGCCTCAATAGGATTTTCCCAAGGCAGCTTTAAAGCAGAATTTCCACCGTTATAAAGATCGTCTGTAATAATTGTACCTGCTCCAGAGCGCCATTCAACAGTAATGTCGGCGCCTAAAATCTGGCCAGTTAATGGGTTATAAAAACTTGGGCCTATTGCACCATAAGAAGGATATGCCGAAGACACCCAACGGATTACGTTGTAAGCAATATCTGCCGGGTCCCAGCTAGCCGTATCAGGCATTTCTTTCATTACAACAGCATTCTTGAAACCCGCTTTCTCAAATGCTTCGTTCCATTTCTCACCTGCCTCTTTTATAATCGGGCGATACTCTAGCGGGGTAGTATTCTCAATCCAAAATACAATTGGTTCTACCGGCTCGCTTAATGCCGCCGACGGATCTTTCTTTTTAAGGTTCCAGCGGCTAATAAAATCTTTATATGGTGCAGGTGATAAAGAAGTCAGGTTATCTACTTCGGATCCAAAATAACCTACCCTTGGATCATCACRACGGGCGCGGAAATCATTCTTAGGAACTTCAAGAAAAGAATGCTGCATTTTAACCCTTACATAGCGGGCATCAGTAATGTCTTTTCCTCCCCCGTTTAAAGGCACAGGGTTATCATAAGCAAGTTCCACAACTACGTCTGTATTTCCCGGGAATGAGCGTATCTTTTGGTACTTTGATTTAGAGGTATTTAGGTTTCCAAGATTAAATACAGCCCCCGGAGGCAAAGTTGGAGGAAAAACCGGTTTAACGGGATCCAGTTTGTCTCCAAGAAAAAGACCGTCTACAGCAATCAGGTAGCCTAAAGAATCTTGTGCAGCTACCTTATCACTATAAAAAACTGCATCTGATACGTCAACATCTGCTGATTTACTTACCGGATTTGCCTTATCGTAGTAAAAATTAGTATTCTTTTGAAGAAGCTCAATTTTATCATCAGATTTCTGGATATAAAACAACCAGGTAGTTCTGATCATATTTTGGTTAAGAAACAAAGTTGTTGGCCCACCCATCGAGAAACTTTGATAAATGTAATTCTTGCCTAACTGATCTTTCTTAATATACATCTGAAGGCTACCCGTTACGGTATCTCTATACATCGAAAAAAGACCGTCAATCTTTTTACTTGATTTTATTTTGTCATTTATTGTTGGTTTAGCAGGCTTGGCCATCGCTTTTTTTAGCGAATCAGCGGCAAGCTCTTTTTTCTTCTTTTTTTGGGCAAAAGCGCCCCCTGCCAAGAATAATACTAGCGTGAGCAGTGTAATGGTTCTTTTCATATGAAATAATAGTTTGTTTTTGTTACGAATTTATCTTGTGTATGATGCTTTCACGCAATAAATGTTACTAAAAATATGAATTTTCAGGCAAAAAGAATATGTCAAAATCGCTTTTCAGAAAATTAATCTACTTGTTCTTTAAACGAGGTATTAAAAAAGGCATGTTTGTTCCTTAATTAAACAATCTTAAATTATCCTGTTAGTTGTATGCCTGACAAATAAATCTCGATCACTAAGCTCTTAAACGATAATTAATACCCAGAATAATGAACATTATAACAAGCCCACCAATTACATAGCGGTTCTCATATAGGTCTATTTGGGTAATGTTGCTTATAGGAGTAGTTACTGGAATATTTTGGGGTTCGTTTCTTTCGGCTTCAGTATACTTCCACATTCCCAGCAACTGATCTTTTGCTTCGGCTTCAGCATCAGTGTACACCGCAGCTCGGTCAAAACGAAACTTAAGTAAAGCGTAAGCATATCCTTCACGGATCATTTGCTCATTTATATCCACTCCACTAAGCACAACATATCTCAACAATCTCGAGTATCTGTCTCTGTCTTTTGACTTATGGTCTCTTGTTAGTTCAATATCTCTTCCTTCAATCAGCTCTGCTAAGTGTTCCTTTGCTTCAATGCCATAAAAATCCTTCATTTCAGGCGCATTTATACCTATTAACCTTACCCGCTCGCCTGATTCAGTTACGAAAGTATCACCATCAACAACACGCTTAACCTTTGTGAATTGTCCAAAGCACAGACTATGGCTTGCAACAATTAAAAACAGAATTATATACTTCATTTGAAGCGGCAATGATAAGCATAAAAAAATTCTGATTCAACTTAGGAAATTGGGAGCGAAAGCAAGGGTATTTTTAATCCTGAAGCCATTATGCGTGTTTTACTCCGGTGAATAATAGAAGCCCAGAATCCATATTTTTTTGGCACCATAATCAATAGATCAGCTCTGAAATCGATAATTTCTTTTTCTATTTCCTTGATCACCGCATTGGAATTTACGTTCTTATAATAGTAAGAAATGCCTTCAAGTCCATCATCAATGGCACTTACTTCCGGTAAAGAAGCGTTTAGTGTTTTTAATTCTTCAACCTTCTGACTTACATTAAAAACTTCAACCTCGGCGTTCAGTGCTATTGCCAGTTCTTTAATATTGGCAAGTACTTTTTCTGATATACCTCGCAACACATCACAAGCAAAAAGCACATTTTTGGTGCCCTCAAACCTGGCTCCCAGCGGAACAGCCATAACCGGCAGATTGAGTTTCTTAATTGCCGATGTTGTGGTGTTACCCCAAAGATCCTGCTCCAAAGTTTTAGTATTCATCCCCAATACCACCAGGGCAGCCTGATGCTTGTCTATTAAGCTTTTCAGCGCCTCCTGAACAAAGGAGAGGTTTGATTCATGTTCTACCTCTATATCGTAATCGATAGATAGAGATAGTGCTCTTTCAATTAAGCGAATCTCATTATMCGTTATCAATTTTTGTATGCTGGCTGCCGGCAAAAGGGTATTTGCAGCATGAGTAGGAATTACAAAAGAATTGTAAAGGATAAGCTTTGCATTATTATGTTTGGCAATGGCAGCGGCATATTCTACAGCGTTCTCAGCTACTTCCGAAAAATCTGTGGCTACAATCAGGGGGTTCATATATAAAGTATTAATTCTTTATAAATTTAGGCATATACTACTTTATAAAACAGCCCGAACCCAGGTTAAACCGTTATTTTACTTTAATCTTAGATTTCAATTGTAACATAGCAATGACGGAGTGCACTAGCACACTCCGTCATTTCGACTGCTTTAACCAATGTTACTTGCTATGTGTAATTATGGTTGCACTTAGCCCGGCTCCGCCAGGGCTTCCATTTATAAAGATGGTGTATATCTTTCCGGCCTCAAAAGTTATGTTAGATAACCCACTGCCTGCAATAGGTAATACTGCCTGAGTCGTATTGTTCTTAACCTCAAGATTCTTAGATGCAACAGCATCAATTTCCTTAAAGGGGCCAAGCGTTTTCCAACTCAAACCCGGTATGGTGGCCGGAGCCTTCCCATTTGCATCATAGGTTATAATGGTCTGATCGCCAAAATTGCCATATGCAACATTTGAAAAAACTGCACCACTACCTACTAAAACTAAATCTACATTCGGTGCATCAGGAGAAAAGTTTGCAAACCGCACTTTTGCCTTACCAGAAACCGGCGCTGTTAAATCATCATACACCAATACCAGACTATCCCTATTTCCAGGATTCAATTTACTGGGCTTACGTTTGGCAACCGCGAATAAAGTATGATAATAGCTCGCAATAGGACCATTAGGAGCTGCAAAAGAAGCTTTATCAGTTTCCTGTACAAAAGTGGCACTCCCTCCAAATACATATGATGATTTATAGCTCGTGTTACTCCCCTCGGTAGTATTGTATTGTACTTTTCCATATTGGGTGTCCACATAATTGGTTGCCGCATTATGAACAATCAAAGTGGTATTTATCTGCCTTGTAAAGTCAAGAAAGTTAATAGGTGCTGTAATAGACAATGCATTTACCAGTTTAACTTTAGCACTTAGAGGTGGCCTGTCGGCATTATCCGAATCCAGGTATTCCGTTTTTTTGCAGGATGTAGACACGATAGCAATTACACCCAATATCCCTGCGAACTTTATATTTAAAAATTTCATGATCTCTGTATTTTATAATTAGAACTTAGCCGATAATCTTACAAATGGCTGTATACCTGTATTTGTTCCAGCTTGTGTACCACCTGGGCCCGGATTGCGTGTAATATTGCTTCCTGGCGCAGGAATACTATAATCACCCAGAACATTGAATAAGTTATTGGCACCCACAGTTGCCTGTATGGTAGGGGTTATTCTATATCCCGCAGATATATCTGCTATCCAGATCGGACTAAAAACCTGATAGTAGTAATCTGGTTTAGGGAAGTTAGCATTAAGCTGGGATACCGATGTTACCGATCCAAAATACACTGCCCGCACTAAAAAATTAAACTTATCAAGGTTATAAGTTCCCTGCAAGGTTATTTTCTTCGATGGGATATTGTTTGTTACCCTTGCTTTCTCCGATTCATCAAAAATTATATATCGGTAAGCTTCCAATCCTTTTGGTGTATTTACTTTGGTCAGCTTAGTATCTAAAAAGTTTGCACTGGCAAGGAAAGTAGCATTTGCCCCATTATTGAACAGGAACTTGTAGCTTCCGGTTAGCTCAATACCCTTTGTACTGGTGCTAAATGAATTGTAAAAAAACTTTGCCTGTATGGTACCTGTTTGTACAAATAAGGCCCTAACATCGGCAGGCAAATTGGTATCAGTTGCCGAAAAGCGCCCGGTATTACCAACTCTGTCTTTAATATCAATCTGGTATGCATCTACAGTAAGTTCCACATTTGGTATTGGCGATGCGGTTAAACCGGCCGTATATCCCTTAGATCTTTCTGCTTTTAGTTCCGGAATCCCCAATGCTTTTGTAGCCGGATTTACATTGTTTGCGGTAACCTGATCTATGGCTACGCCATTTTGAAAAGTTGTAGAGGTTTCAGTATAATAAAACTGCGCAAGGTCAGGCGCCCTAAATCCAGTGTTTATTGATCCTCTTACCCCAAGCCAGTCGGTAACACTATAGCGTGTTGCACCTTTATAAGTAAACACACTTCCAAAATCTGAATAATTCTCGACACGTACCGCACCAGAAAGTAACCATTTTGAAGTAACATTTAACTCCAAATCTAAATACCCTGCAGAAATAGATCGGTTTACGTTCACCTCATTCGATGGGCGAAAACCTGCATGGATCTGCGAACCTGGCGATAGGCCGTTTAGTGGCGTTAACCCTAAAGAAGTGGTATAAGGAATACCACCCGCTGTTGTATCTACTCCATAAATTGCCCTCAAATCTCCTTTTGAATATGAGGCTTCCTCACCAGCAATGATCTGATAGCTCTCTACACGGTATTGACCGCCAAATGCCACATTAAGCCCTTTTAGCACTTTTTCAAAATAGCGACTAAAATCCAGACTGGTTGTATTCTGGCTGGCGTTATAACTACCTGCATCAAACTTACGGGGTGTACGCTGGCCCAAACTTGCGTTCAAAGAGTTGCTGATCACATTCCCAAAATCATTAATGCCATACACATTTGAAATGTCAACTTTCCAGTCTTTTACCTTTGCTTTTACGCCCAGGGCAAACGACTTATCAGAAATGATGTTATCCATTGCCGGTAAAAACCCATCGGGATATATAAAGGTATTGTTGCGCTCAGTCCAACCCGGCAAACGGTACACCGCTGTAAACTGTGAATTACGGTGGCTAATACCTCCAAATGAGTACAACTCCACATCTTCCTTTAAAGGAACAGAAGCATTAAAGAAAAGTAATCCATCTATGGCTTTATTTGTACTGCCACGCTGATCAAAATAATGCCTGTCAATACCTCTGCTGGCTATTATGGCATCATCAATTTCTTTTGTATAGATCTGATCAAATCCCCTTGTATTGGCACCACCACCATAGGCAGGCCCTATATATAAGCCTGCATCATCGTTTCCAACAGGCAATGATACTGCCTGGGTAGCAAACTCTCCGGTTACGTTCAAAAAGCCGCCTTTATTTCCTAGCTTAACCCCATAATTACTGCTGGTCCTTGTGGTTAATCCATCTCCCCGTCTGCGCGCACTTGCAGTTGAGCTGAGCGACAGCTGATCAGTACTTTTCTTTAAAACTATATTAATAACGCCGGCAATAGCATCAGAACCATATTGGGCCGCAGCACCATCACGCAGTATTTCAATTCTTTCAATAGATCCTGTCGGAATGGAATTAAGAYCATAGCCCGTTGCTCCATTCCCTAATCCACCCCAGCTGATGTTTGAACTTTTATGTCTTCTTTTTCCATTAATCAATACCAATAACTGATCTACACCAAGCCCCCTAAGCTGCGCTGTTGATGTTGCCGAAGCGGCATCTCCCCCACCTGAAACAGAGGAGTGGAATGATGGGGATACATACTGCAATAATTGGGTAACGGTTACCTGCGGTGCCGATTCCTGAAGTGCCTTTATATCAATAATATCTACAGGGTTTGCTGAGGTAAGCTTAGTTCTGTTTGCATTGTTTGAACCAACAATATTTACCTCACTCAGTGAGCTTGATGAAGGCTTAAGACTAATATTTATCACCTCCTTGCCATCAATTTCTGCCTCTTGTGTTTCATATCCGATGTAAGAAAAGATCAATATCCGACCATTCTTAATAGTAACCTGGTAACTTCCATCCTCTTTTGTGGCAGGCCCGTCATCAAGCCCTTTTACCCTTACCGAAACTCCGGGTATAGGCAAATTATCGTCTGCTGAGGTAACTACCCCCTTGATTATGCGCCTTTGCGCATATAAATTTTGCCCATAAAAAAAGCTAAAGAACAACAGTACCGGTATAATTTTTTTCATTATGATTTAGTTAAGTTTAGACAAAAGGATACCCCCTACATGCATTTAAGCATATATTACATTTTGTCAGTTATATGTTTTTACTTGTTCAACAGGAACCTGTCGTCGGTAAGCGCACCCAGAAAAGCTACAATATCATCCATTTCCTGGCCTGATAGATTCAAGGGTTTATCCAATGATAAATCCCTGTTAATACCATCTTTAACCACTACCGACGGATTGTTGTAGTATTCTACTACGCTTCGTAAAGTTTTAAATTTGCCGTTATGCATGTATGGAGCTGTTAATGCCACATTACGTAAACCGGGTATTTTAAACTCTCCCAATACAGTACTGTCCTTTGTTATGCTGAACCGGCCGGCATCATTCAAAGTTTTTCCGTTATACAAGCCGATATTTTTAAACCTATCGGCTGTAAAATCTTCACCTGAATGACAGTTGTTACAATTCCCCTTACCTATAAACAGAAGTCGTCCGCGTATAGCGGCTTCTGACATGGCGTTGTCATCTCCATTTATATATCGGTCATAAGGGCTATTGTTTGTTTCCAGCGTCCGTTCAAAAGCAGCCAGTGCTTTCAACAAATTATCTTTATTTGGCGCTGTTTTAAATACTTTTTTAAAAGCGTCTGCATAGAATTTATCGTTATTAAGTCGTTCAATTGCCTCATCAATGGTTAAGCCCATTTCATCAGGCGATGTTATTGGCCCTAAAGCCTGTTCCTCAAGCGATGAGGCACGGCCATCCCAAAAAAAATGAGTACGGCCAGATAAGTTGGTTAATCCCGGAGAATTCCGGGATGTAAGTTTTCCTCCAATACCTTTACTAAATACTGCAGTATCAGCAAAAGCAAATTCCGGTCTGTGGCACGACGAACAATTAATTGTCCGGTCTTTCGATAATATGTTATCAAAAAACAGCTTACTGCCAAGTTGCTCCCGGGTCTGTATCTCGTCGCTACCCGACATGAAACTTAACTGGGTTATCAACAGGAAAACAAAGGCTATCAGTATAAGTATGGTATTTCTTTTTTTCATGATTATTGTAAAGTCATGCAATTATTGAGCATTGGCTACTAGTGCCACGTCGATATCAAAATCATCATAGATCACTTTATCGCCAAGGTTTTCGAAGAAGTTTTTAGAGCGGAACTTAATGTCGTATTTGGTACGGTCTATAGTTATCTTGGCATTAGCAGTTAACTTTTTACCATTTACTGCAATTGTTGCCGGGAAACTCACATCGTTGGTTATCCCTTTAATGGTTAGTTTGCCCTTAACATTGTACTGGTTGCCTGTAGTTTTGGTGGCAGAGCTGATTACAAAATTTGCTTTAGGAAACTTCTCTGCACTAAAAAAGTCCTCACTTTTAAGGTGTCCAACCAATTTTGCATTTGCACTTTCATCAGTAAGGTCAGCATTGGTTATGGTACGGGTATCAATGTCAAAGCTCCCCGCTTTTAAAGTATTATTCTCTACTGTAAAACTACCGTTGCTTACTTTAACAGATCCACTATGTTCGCCTGTAGCCTTTTTTGCCAGCCAGGTTAATTTACTGCCTTCATTGTCGACTTTAAACACCAATGCTTTAACAACAGCGCCTTTTCCAGGCACCATTTTTTTAGCAGATAAAATTGTTTTGTTAGCGTTTGTTGGTTTTACAGCTCCTGTAAGAACCAATAATGAAGTTGCAGTAATTGCAGAAAGAGTTAGTATTAATTTCATATTCTTTGTTTAATTATTTAGTGGTTTTAAATCCCCTGGTACAAACCTTAGTCTGCACCAGGGGGAGGGATTTCTATTATTTTCCTTTTAAAGTATCATTAGATTTTGCTGATGCATTCGAAGGCACTTCTTCTGCAATCAGTACATCCAACAGATCATTAAACTTCTTTTCGTACTCTTTATAGTATTTACCGGTTACTGTGCCCGTATATCCTGTATAGATCTCGCGCACTTCACCTTTTCTATCTATAATTATGGTAGTTGGAAAAGCAATGAATTTGTTCAGCGCAGGCAGTTTCTGGGATACCACCTTTTTATCTGCAAGGCCACCAAATAAAATGTCATATTTAACATCATACTTGTCTCTTAATTTACCAAGTGTATACTGTGCATATTGCAAGCTATCTTTTTGCTCAAAACCAATAGCAATAGCCTCTACGCCACGCTTTTGATTTTTATTAAACCATGGCGAAAGAAATATAGTCTGATCAGTACAGTTAGGGCACCAGGTACCAACGATCTCAACAATAACCACTTTACCTTTGTATTTATCATCACTTAAGGATACAGGTTTACCTGTCAGATCAGGAAAAGTAAAGTCAAGCTTTTTATACCCTTCCTTTAAAAAGGTAAGCTTATATGGATCGGGCAATTCAGCCTTATCATCCTTTACCCCATCAAACTTGGTATTGTCGTAAATCCCTGCSGATATTACACCGCTGATTGTGCCATCAGCATTAATTTTACCTTTATAAATTTTAGGGCTTGGACCCGTAAAACCCGACAAAACAAATTCATCGCCTTGTACGGTGCCTTCCAATTCACGACTATCGCCAGTAACCTGTAAAATTACACCGGTAAGTTTGTTTCCATTTTGCTTTAACAAGGCCACCTTATTAGGAACCTGCTCTTTAGAATAAAACTTCAGTTCCCATTTACCACTAATGTTTGCAACCGGTGCAACGTCCTTACCAGGTTCAACAAAGCGGTAATTCTTACCATGTTCTGCTGTAAATGGTAACGAGTTACCTCTAAAACCCGGCACCAGACTTCGGTACTCTCCACTTAGTGTTCCATCATCTTCTATTTTGGCAACAAGTGCTGCATCATAGGTATTCATTTTAATAAAAATCGAATCCTTACCCAGCCGGGTTACATGGAAATCATCGCGTCTGGTTCCATTTAATAGTGTAAATGTACCGTGCTCCAGATCTTTCCCTTTAAATTCGAAATTAAATGGTACCTGAGTTTCACTAACATTAAAAACACCACGCCAAACTCCCTCTTTAATTACTTTCCCCGCATGGTTCTTATCTAAGGCCCATACAGATACGCCTAAAAGCAAGCCCAGGGAGAGTAATAATAATTCTTTAAAAAAATTGCGCTTATTCATCGTTTAAGTTTTATGGTTATACTATTATTTACCTTTTAAGGTGTTACTTGTATCCGTGGCTTGTGCCGTTGGTTCAGGTTCAGCCAATAATTCGTCTAGCACTTTATTAAATTTCTTCTCATAATCATCGTAATACTTACCTGTTACAGTACCAGTATATCCGGTATAAATTTCTCTTACCTCACCTTTTCTGTCTATGATTATAGTAGTAGGAAAAGCAATGAACTTGTTAAGTGCAGGGAGTTTTTGAGCTACCAACTTTTTATCGGCAAGGCCACCAAAAAGTATGTCATACTTGATATCATATTTATCTCTCAGTTTTCCCAGCGTATATTTAGCATACTCCAAACTGTCTTTCTGTTCAAAGCCTATTGCTATGGCTTCTACACCACGCTTTTGGTTTTTATTAAACCATGGCGACAAAAACACTGTCTGATCTGTACAGTTAGGGCACCAGGTACCAATAATCTCTACAATAACTACCTTGCCTTTATACTTGTCATCGCTTAGCGAGACAGATTTACCGTTCAAATCAGGAAAAGTAAAGTCAAGCTTTTTATATCCTTCCTTTAAAAACGTTAGTTTATAAGGATCTGGTAAATCGGCAACATTGTTTTTGGTTGCATCAAATTTGATGTTCTTATAAATTCCAAAACCCTGCTCTCCGGAAAGGGTTCCATCTTCATTTATTTTTCCTTTAATAATGAAAGGGCTAGGGCCTGTAAAACCAGATAAAGCAAATTCATCACCTTGTACAGTACCTTCAATTTCGCGGCTATCGCCAACAACGGTCATTATCACGCCGGTAAGTTTATTGCCCGATTGCTTTAATACGGCAATAGAAGCCGGAACTGCTTCTTTACTATAAAGCTTAAGCTCCCATTTACCGCTTAAATCTGCTTTTGGCTTCACGTCTTTTCCCGGATCAACAAAGCGATATGCCTTGCCATATTCTGCAGTAAAAGGAAGTGCATTTCCTCTAAAATTAGGCACCAAACTTCTGTATTCGCCAGTTAGCCTTCCATCATCTTCTATTTTGGCTACTAAAGCAGCATCATAGGTGTTCATTTTAACGAATATGGAGTCTTTGCCAATTAGCTGTACATGGAAATCATCGCGACGCGTGCCATTTAAAAGGGTAAACACTGCATGCTGAGGGTCTTTTCCTTTTAGTTCGAAATTAAAGGGAACCTGCGATTCGCTTACGGTAAATACGCCGCGCCATACGCCTTCTTTAATAAATTTTGCAGGTTCAGGTTTAGTTCCTGCAAGTGCTGCACCACTCAATAAAATACCTGCCGACAGGCATTTAGCTTTAAATAGATAATCTTTTAAGTTCATTGTATAGGGTTTTTTAGGTTGTTTAAGAGAATTTTGGGCATAACGATTCCTGCCTCAATAGCCTGGCTATTAGATTCTGACGAATAAATTCAAGAAAATCAATCAGGGAATGCTGTAGAAACTACATGCACATACAACARCAGAATTTTAAATTTTTCATATCACTAGTTAATTTATATTTCTAAAAATCATTTTTTAGAAAACTTTATAAATCATCTATTAATGGTGGAGTTACTAGATGTTGGCAATAAAAATCATCTACTAAGGGGTGGAGCTTTATTAGATTGATGTAAAGGTAATGCTTAGAAATAACAATTCAAAAAAAATCTACCAATTTAGTAGTATTTATTTTTTATGTTATAATTGGCCCTTCTATTGGCCGTTATTGTATATTGTTAAACGTTTATTAATTAACATCCCGGCGTGTTGCAGAAAGCGAGCTGAATGAACTTTCCACCATTGCATAAAGCCACGCAATCTACACAGCCAGGATGTTAATTTTTACCATTAAGCACATTATATGGTTACCACATTATAAATTGCAGCGAGCCTTTCAACGGTGTAATCTATTTCTTCTATGGTATTATACTTACTAAATGAAAAGCGAACCGTATGACGGGATGGATCTGCATTAATTGCTTTGAGCACATGCGATGCCGACCCTGTAGAGCAGGCACTTCCTCCAGACACAGAAATATTATTCAGGTCCAGATATCCCAGTAAGTCATCAGCACCTTCATGTTGTGGCAGGCTAACACTTAAAACGGTGTAAAGGCTCTTATCCGCATCACCCGAATTTCCATTAAACTGTACCCCTTCAATTTCGGCCTTCAATTTAAAGATCATCCTGTCTTTTAGTTTCTGTATATACCTTGCGTGTTCATCAATATCACGATATGCAATTTCCAAAGCTTTTGCCAGGCCAATAATTCCATGAATATTTTCAGTTCCTGCACGTAGCCTGCGTTCCTGAGATCCGCCATGGATTAGCTTGGAAAGCTGGATCCCATTTTTACAGTAAATAAATCCTACACCTTTTGGCCCATGAAATTTATGTGCTGATGCAGCTATAAAATGTGCTTTCAATTTTGACAGATCATGGCGATAGTGTCCAATGGTCTGAACCGTATCTGAATGAAAAATAGCGTTGCTGCTACAACAGAGCTCGCCAATTAATTCAATGTTGTTTAAATTCCCGATTTCGTTATTGGCATGCATTACCGATACCAATGAGCGTTCCTTATTTTTTAATAGTTGCTGTAAATGTTCAACATCAAGGTTTCCCCTATCATCCGTATTTATAAAGCTTAGGCTTATCTCGCCACGCTTTTTAAGTGCTTCTAATGTATGCAGAACTGCATGATGCTCAAATGGAGTAGTAATTACATGTTTAACCTGCTCAGAATACACGCTTGATAATATAGCTGTGTTGTCGGCCTCAGTACCGCCACTTGTAAAAATAATTTCATTAGGCGCAGCATTTAAAAGATCGGCTATGGTATTTCTGGCATTTTCAATAGCGCTTTTTACAATCCTTCCATCTTCATGATGTGATGATGGATTGCCAAAATACTCTAACAGGTAAGGGATAATTTCCTTATAAACCTCTTTGTCCAGTTGGGTGGTTGCAGCATTGTCTAGATAAATTCTCATTTCTTCCTCCTCTTTTTTAATTAATCGTTTATAATTAATCATTCTGTGATGTCAGCTTATGCAGAAGAGGTACAACTCTTTACCATTTTATCTTTCTCCGCATTAGCGGAGCAGGAATTAGCACCTTTTACAAGCAAAGCTGGTACAGGTTGCTAAGACGTCGTAGGGCCTTTCCCTCTGTCTTTCTGGATAAGTAAATTACAAGAACAACTATTGAGTCGCAAATGTATAAATAAAAACTACTAATTTACTAGACTTTATTAAAATAAATTTTAATCCTTGATATTGGCCTGCTTAACCTCAAAAAAAGGCTACCTCTAAAGCACTGATAATTAAGCTATTATTAGGGTTCATACAACGCTTAAACAATCGTTACACAATGGCAAAACAATAGATATACAATTTTGGAATGTATAAACCTTGCATAAGGAAACTGAATGGTTCGTTAAAATATAGTTTAAAATAAATACTACTAATTTAGTAGTATTTATTTACATTTGGCTAAGAGGAATTAAATTATGATTAGTCATTTTAACTATTTAGCCTTTGCTATCCCAGCTTTTTTTGTGTTTCTTTTTTTAGAGTATGGGATCGCTGTAAAGCTAAAAAAGGCGCATTTGTTCAAATATGAAAGTTCCATTTCCAACCTCAGTATAGGTATTGCCGAAAGGCTTCTCAATCTCTTTATATCAGCAAGTTTCTGCAGCTTGTTCTTTTGGATTTACACCAACTATGCACTTTTCAGCATACCCAATGTTTGGTGGGTATGGGTATTACTGATCCTGGTTACAGATCTTGTTTGGTATTGGTACCATAGACTCGGTCATGAGGTAAATATCCTTTGGGCAGCCCATATCGTACATCATCAAAGCGAAGAATTTAACTTTACAGTATCCGCCAGGATTACCGTTTTTCAAGCCCTGATCAGAAATCTTTTTTGGTGCGTTATACCGCTGCTGGGATTTCATCCTACCATGGTGATCGCTATTCTTGTTGTTCATGGGGCCTATTCCTTCTTTACCCATACTCAGCTGATCAGAAATTTAGGCTGGCTGGAATATATTCTGGTTACACCTTCCATTCATGGGGTTCACCATGCCAGCGATGAGAAATATCTTGATAAGAACTATGGAGATGTATTCGTTTTCTGGGACAAAATCTTTGGAACATTCCAAAGGGAAGAGGAACCACCTAAGTATGGCCTTACACATCCTGTAAAAAGTTATAGTTTCTTATGGCAGCACTTCCATTACTACCTCGAAATTTTAGCGGCGTGTAAAAAGGTACCCGAGGTAAAGACCAAATTAAAAATCATCTTTGGTCACCCTTCCAGACTGGATCAGGAAATCAGGCCAATGCTTGAAAAGAGATACCTGCAGCACAAAGCATCCTCTTCTTATCGTTTTAAATTCAGAGGTTATTTAAACATACAAATAATTGTCAGCGTAATTCTGTTAACGTTCATTACCGGCTTATATCCCTACTTTGAGACCGTAGATAAGTTGTTTATTGTTATGTTTGTTCTGCTTACATTGATTAACTGCGGAGCCTTAATGGAACAAAGAAAATGGATTTACTACCTAGAGTATACCCGCCTGTTAACTGTATTTATCTATGTTTTCTGGAAGTCGGACCGTATGGAATTACTGCTGCCTTTAGTAGTGCTGCTATTCATTGCAGAGCAACTATTTCGGATTAGTCATTTGTACCGTCACTATGTGCTTAGGTACGATAAAGTTTAAGCGGCATGTTAAAAATACAAAAGGGCCGTCGTCATCTCTCCTATCGTCCTTTAGATTTGTTTTTGATAATTTAGAATGAGAAGGAAGCAGAAGTAAACTATTCGTTCCTCAGAGTTTAGACTCATATCTCGATTTAGACTTCTGCATCCCTTTCATCAGGAACTCAAATAGAAATTAGGGCTAGTGACC